>JAISXC010000224.1 GCA_031270875.1 Desulfovibrio sp. | reverse complement strand
CTGAAGGACGCGGAGGTGGACAAGGAGCGGGAAAAAATTGCACAATCCCTGGTAAAGGCTTTCGGCGTGCGCATATAGGCCTTTGGCAACGGAGGCGTTATGTCGGAAAAAACATACCGCATTGGCGAGGCGGCGGAACTGCTCAACCTGAAAACGCATGTGCTGCGTTTCTGGGAAACCGAGTTCCCCCAACTTACCCCGTCCCGGACGGACAAGGGGCAGCGGCTCTACACGGAAGAGGACATGACGCTTTTGCGACGCATACAGCAATTGCTGCACGAGCAGGGCATGACCATCGAAGGCGCGCGTCGGGTGCTGGAGGGCAGCGCCGTTTTGGACGAAGACCTGCCGGAGCGCGTGACCGCCGTGCCGGATCCGACGTTCATGCAGATGATTATCCGGGAAATCTCCGGCCTGCGGCGTCTGTTGGAAAAAAAATAAGTTTCATATGCGGAAACAACCACAGGCAGGGCGTGTGGCCCCTGCATTGCGAATATGATTCTTTCCCCCTCCCTGCTTTCCTCGGATCTCGCGGATTCGGCCGCGGAGCTTTCCGCCCTGGAAGATATCGGGGTAGAGTGGCTGCACCTGGACATCATGGACGGGGCTTTTGTGCCCAACATCACTTTCGGGCCGCCTTTCATCCGCTCCCTGCGGTCGAGAAGCCCTCTTTTTTTCGACGTGCATCTGATGGTTGAGAAACCGGCCCGCTACCTGGAGGATTTTCGCACGGCCGGGGCGGACATGCTGGTGGTCCACATTGAGGCCGACATGCATGTGCGCCGCACGTTGTCGGGAATCCGCGCTCTGGGCATGAAGTGCGGCATCGCCGTCAATCCCGGCACGGACATCGGCTTTTTGCGCTGGCTCGCCCATGACCTGGACATGCTTCTTTTGATGAGCGTGAATCCCGGCTTTTCCGGCCAGTCATTCCTGCCTGAGGTGTATGATAAATTGCGCGTTGCCCGCGCCCTGCTGCGGGAGGCGGGGGCAGGGGACGTCCCCGTTCAGGTGGACGGGGGGGTATGCCCTGAAAACGCCGGAGCTTTGACGGATGCGGGGGCGGATATTCTGGTTTCCGGCTCCGCCTTTTTTGACCACAAACCCTATGCCGCTCGTTTGGCCGCATTCAAGCACGCCACGGGAATAAACCCGCCGCGCCGCGCTGAGGAGATCGCGCTCTCCTGGAGGCCTTGCGGCCGGGTGTAAACATTGTTGAGGAAGGCCATGCCCACACGCAGACAGTGCGCCAACGCCATTCGCGTTCTTGCCATTGACGCCATTGAAAAATCCAAATCCGGCCATCCCGGCGCGCCTCTCGGCATGGCCGACATGGCGGAAGCCCTCTGGCGGCGCCATTTCAAGCACAACCCGGCAAATCCGTCCTGGCCGGATCGCGACCGTTTTGTTCTCTCCAACGGCCATGCTTCCATGCTCCATTATGCCTTGCTGCATCTCACGGGTTACGATCTGCCCATTGCGGAAATTGAAAACTTCCGCCAGTGGAAGTCAAAAACTCCTGGGCATCCGGAAACCGGGATCACACCCGGCGTGGACATGACCACCGGCCCCCTGGGCCAGGGCATAGCCTCGGCGGTGGGCATGGCTCTTGCCGAGCGCATGCTCGCCGCGCGCTTCAATACCGTGGAACACGGAATAGTGGACCACTATACCTGGGTTTTTTGCGGCGACGGATGCCTGATGGAAGGGATTTCGCACGAGGCGTGTTCCCTCGCCGGCATCTGGAAGCTCGGCAAGCTCATTGTGCTGTATGATTCCAACGGGATATCCATAGACGGCCACATTGACGCCTGGTATAGCGAAGACGTGCGCGCGCGTTTCGCCGCGTACGGCTGGCAGGCGATCGGCCCTGTCGACGGCCATGACGCCGCCGCTCTGGATGCGGCCATTGCCGGAGCCAAAAGGGAAACTTCCCGTCCCAGCCTCATTGTCTGCCGGACTCATATCGGCTTTGGCTCACCCAAAGCGGATTCGGAAAAATGTCACGGCTCCCCCTTGGGCGAGAGCGCGGCCCAGGCAACGCGCGAGGCCTTGGGCTGGCATGAGCCGCCCTTCGTGATTCCGGACGAAATTTACAGGGCATCGGACGCAAGGACGGCAGGGTTTGAGGCCGAAGAAAAATGGCTGACCGCTTTTGCCGCTTACCGGCAGGACTGCCCGGATCTGGCGGATGAGTTCAGCCGGCGCATGGCCGGGGTTCTGCCCGCAGACTGGCCCGCTCTGGCGCAGGATCTTCTCCGCGAGGCGCAGACGCGCACAGAGGACGCCGCCACGCGCGCGGCGTCCAAGACCGTTCTGGAATACCTTGCGCCGCGGCTGCCCGAACTTGTGGGCGGCTCGGCGGATTTGTCCGGCTCCGTGGGAACCTGCGTCGCATCCTCGCGGCGTTTTGAGCCGGCTACCGGCCTTGGCGATTACATCTCCTACGGCGTGCGCGAATTCGGCATGGGAGCCGTCATGAACGGCCTTGCCCTTCACGGAGGATTCATCCCCTATGCCGGAACCTTCCTGGCCTTCTCCGATCAGGCCAAAAACGCCGTGCGCCTGGCTGCTCTCATGGGCCTGCGCCTTGTCTGGGTATTCACGCATGATTCCATCGGCGTGGGGGAAGACGGCCCGACGCATCAGCCTGTGGAGCAGCTCGCCTCCCTGCGGGCCACCCCGGATCTGCAGTTGTGGCGCCCCTGCGACATCACGGAAACCGCAGTCGCCTGGCGATGCGCTCTTGAAAGCCGCCATACGCCCATCTGTCTTTCCCTCTCGCGTCAAAACCTGCCCTTCCATGCGCGGGATGAGACGCAGGTTGCGCTTATCGCGCGGGGCGGCTATGTGCTGCGGGATTGCGAGGGTGATCCGGAAATCATTCTTCTCGCCACAGGCTCGGAGGTCGCTTTGGCAGCGGCGGCGGCCGAACGGCTTGATGCTCTGGGGCGTCGGGCGCGGCTGGTTTCAATGCCCTGCACCGAAATCTTTGACGCCCAGAATGCCGCGTACAGGGAGCGCGTCCTGCCGGACGCCTGTCGCGCGCGCCTTGCCGTGGAAGCGGCGGCTCCGGACTTCTGGCGGAAATATGTGGGGCTGGACGGCGCTGTGTGCGGCATGGGCACCTTCGGCGCGTCGGCGCCCGCCGCCCGCTTGTGGGAACATTTTGGCTTTTCCGTTGAACGTGTGCTTGACATCGCGCTGAAGCTGTTAAAAAATCAGGTATAACTCGGTTCCGACCACAGGAGGGACCCATGTCCATCAGAGAACTGAAAGACATTGACGTAAAAGGCAAAACTGTCGTTGTCCGCCAGGACCTCAATGTGCCCATGAAGAACGGGGTTATCACCAACGACAAACGCATACGCGCCGCCTTGCCCACCCTCAGGGACGCCCTTGCCCGGAGGGCGGGCGTGATTGTGCTTTCGCATCTTGGCCGCCCCACGGAGGGACAGTATGAGGAGCGGTTTTCACTCAAACCCGTGGCCGCCCGTCTGTCGGAACTGCTCGGACAGCCCGTGCCCCTTGTGGAGGAAATTGCGCAGGCCAAGGCTGTTCCGGGACAGTGCGTTCTTTTGGAGAATGTGCGTTTTCTCAAGGGCGAGAAAAAAAACGATCCGGAGTTGGCCGGAAAATTTGCCGCAATGGGCGATGTCTACGTGATGGACGCCTTTGGCGCGGCCCACAGGGCTCACGCTTCCACGGAAGGCGCGGTGCGCCGCGCGCGTGTGGCCTGCGCCGGGCCGTTGCTGGCGGAGGAACTGGCGGCTTTTGCCAGAGTGCTGGATAACCCGGAGCGTCCGATTGCCGCGGTGATCGGCGGGGCCAAGGTTTCCACAAAACTGGCGCTTCTGGAAAATCTGCTCTCCAAGGTGGATTGCCTGATTGTGGGCGGCGGCATTGCCAATACCTTTCTGGCCGCGGCGGGCTTTGAAGTGGGAACTTCTCTTTGTGAGCCGGATTTGCTTGCCGAAGCCCGAAAAATTATGGACAAGGCAAAGACTCTCGGCAGAGACCTGCCCCTGCCCGTTGACGTGGTGACGGCGGCGGAACTGGCCCCCGG
Source organism: Desulfovibrio sp. (assembly GCA_031270875.1). Next base: position 3,419 of record JAISXC010000224.1, on the reverse strand, counting down.
CCAGAAGGCCGTCACCCGCGACGTCGCGGCAGTGCCGGAGGATGAGATGATTCTGGACATAGGTTCCAGAACCGTCAAACTTTATGAAGGACTGCTTGCCAAGGCTGCCACCGTGGTGTGGAACGGGCCTGTGGGCGCGTTTGAAACAGAACCTTTCGGCGCGGGCACCAGGGCGCTTGCGCAGGCCCTGGCCGATTCCGGGGCCTTTGTTGTTGTCGGCGGCGGGGATTCCGTGGCCGCTGTGGAAGGTTACGGGCTTGCCGATAAAATGGGCTATGTCTCCACCGGGGGAGGCGCGTCGCTGGAACTTCTGGAAGGAAAACTGCTGCCCTCCGTGGCGGCCTTGCGGGACCGCGGCTGACGAAAAATCATACCGGGGGGAGGGAGACAGTGCGGCGTTTTTACCAGGAAAGCTGGCAGGGGATACCGTTTACCGCCTTTTCGAACATTTCCTTTTTTCATCTGGCGGAACCGCGTTTCTATGCCGTTTTTTATGAAGAACTCTTCCGCAGGTACAAGGACTGGGACGATTTGCCCCCTGTCTGGCGCGCCAACAAAAGCAAGGACTCCAAATGGCTTGCTGACCGGCTGCGCACGCGGAAGGGAAAAACCGGGCCTTTGCGCGTGCTTTCCATCGGCAGCGGCGTGGGATACATGGAAAAAGTGCTGCTGGACGAAATGCCGGAACTGGAGCTGCATGTCAATGAGCCGAGCACTGTGGGCATGAAATGGCTGCGCCGGCGCATTCCGGCGGAGCGTATTTACATTGGGCTGCCGCCCGCCTGTTTGCCTCCTGATGTGCATTACGACATGATATATCTTTCCGCCGTCGATTACGGCATCCACACCAGTGAAATGGCCCGTCTGCTCGGCCGGCTGCGCACGCAGCTCGCGCCGGGCGGGGAAATAGTCTGTCTCTCCGCTTCGCTGCTGGAGGAGGACTCCTTTATCGGCAGTCTTGTGAACACCCTTAAAATAATCATACGCGGCGTCCTGCACTGCGTGGGCATACGCCGTCAGCAGTTCTGGGGCTGGCGACGCACCAGGGAAGAATACCACCGGCTCTTCCTGCAGGCCGGCTTTGACAACATCGCGGACGGCCGTCTTGACGACGGTTTTGACACCTACTGGATCAGAGGGAATTAGAGATAGGATGATTGAACCGGCCTGGAAAAAGGTCTGCGCAATCCTGAAACACATGGGTTATGCTGAAAAAAACGGCACAGAGCCACAAGCAGGAGAGGCAGACCATGAAAGCAGTACGCTGTTATCGGGATGGACGTCCATAAGGCCAGTATTTGTATTGCGTACGCCGGCGGCAAGGAAGAGGTAGGCACTACGGCGCCATAGCCGGTAACGGCGCTTCATTGGATTCTGCTGTGCGCAAGTTGTCCGGCAGCGAAGAGATGCTCTTATTTGTCGCGGTACGGGATTTGTTTCGTGCCCGGTGCGATGCCAAGGAAATGGAAAGGAGGGCACGTCAGAACTTATTGAATTTTCTGCTGCGCATCGGCCAAGTTTACTCCGGCGGCAGAAATTGGAGCAAGATGCACTGGCGTTGGCTGGAGTCATTGAGCCTTCCACATGCAGCCCGACAACTGGCGTTGCAGGAGTATATTGATACGATCAAGCAGTGCCAGGACAGACTGCGCCGTTATGATTCAGATGCTGCCGGAAGTGGCGCGGCAATGGAAACGCTATCCGGATGTGCAAAAGTTGCAATCCTTACGCGGTATAGCTTTTTTATTCGCAGTCGGTATCGTTGCGAAACTGGGTGGCCTACGCCGTTTTAAAAGCGCCCGGCAGCTCATGGCCTGTGCGGGACTGGTTCCGCCAAATGTTTGGGCGGGCTCCGGCCAACGCCCGATGAGAGGTAGAGGCACTTCCGCGACGAACACGCTGTCATGCGGTACCCCATCCGCGCATAACAGAGTGATCAACCGTCGTCCAGGCGATCCGCCTTCTCCTTTCTGCAATACAAAACCCTTTCCCGGAAGGCGAACGCCGGGAACTCATTTGAGGAAAGAAAAGGTAAAATCCTGTCGTTGAGTAAGTCCGCTCCGGTGATGGGCGTCTTGGTGATGTGGAGTTTGTCTGCCGCCCACTTTGAGTAGGTATCCACAAAGATTTGCTGATAAATGCGGCCCGCGCCCTTGATGGTGCCGACGTAAAACGCGTCCTGACTGTCGAGATAACCGGGATGGTGGCTTTCTATCTCGCCATAGGCAGACCTTTTTTCATGCCGGTTCAATCATCCTAATCTCTGGCGGCAGACGGCAACAAAAACTTGACAGTCTGCCGCAATTCGCCTATGTAATTTATCACGTTTTGGGCTGTCGTTCAATTGGCAGGACGGCGGATTCTGGCTCCGCTAATCTAGGTTCGAGTCCTGGCAGCCCAGCCAATTTACAGTTGCGTCCCCATCGTCTAGTCGGCCCAGGACAACGGCCTTTCACGCCGTCAACAGCGGTTCGAATCCGCTTGGGGACGCCAAAGATTCTCATAGGTTACGCTCCAGTAGCCTTTAAATTACCCGGTTCTGTGTACCGGGACTGTGTACCGAGTCTCCTGATCGTCACATCGGGAGAGCCTTTTTTCTTGTCCGCAAAGTTGAGCACCTTCGCGGGGCCTCTTCCTTCCATTACCGCCAGTACTTTCTGCCCATGCTCTTCCTCATAGCCAAGGCTCCGCAAATAGCGGGCCGTGGTGTTCGGGTTCGTATGGCGCAGTTGGCGCTGTACCACGCTGAGTTCGCTGCCTTCATTGAACAGGATGCTTGCGTGCAGATGCCGGATGGCGTGGAAGCCGAAAGGCTTCACTCCGGCGCGTTCGCACATGTTCCTCATGAAGTGCCCCCGCGCCCGGTAGGCTTCTCCGGGGTTGTGCCAGGGGCTTGGCGAATCGTTCAGGCAGGTAAACACCCAAGGGGTCTTGTAGGGCCGCGCCTGCTGCCAGTCCGCTAACGCGGCCCGCAAGTCGGCGGCAAGCGGAATCCAGTCATAGCGCATGGAACCGTCATTGGTTTTGCAGGTTCCAAGGCGTACCCGGTTGCGGGGAAAATCCACATCCTCCCATTTGAGGCGGAATATTTCACCGCGCCGCGCCCCAAGATAGAAAAAAGCCAGCAACATGACTTTATCCTGCCCTTGGGCCTCCTTGACCACTTTCCAGAAATCCTCCTCCCTCGGCACATAGCGGGGTTTCCGCACTTCCCGGAATTTGGGAATTCCGAGAAAGGGATTCGGCACAACGGGAAAGCCGTCAAGATACTTCCTTCCCCATTCCCACGCGGCGGCAAGATTCTTTCGATCCTTGTTGGCCGCGAAGCCTGAGCGTCTGTCGTTCTGTCTTTGCAGGTAGCGCATGATTACATCAGGCGTTATGGTTTCCAGTTTTGTGGCTTTGGTGAAGGCCAGAAA
>JAISXC010000213.1 GCA_031270875.1 Desulfovibrio sp. | reverse complement strand
CCGCGCGGCGGCGGCATCCAGAACCGCCAGACAGGGGGGACGGAATCGCTCCGCCTGCTCCGCCAGGCGTTCCACATTGCGGGCGCAGGAAAGCCCCACGACATCAAACATCTCGGCATGTTTCTCAATGACGGCCAGCGCGCTGCGCCCTATGGAGCCTGTGGAACCCAGAACGGCGATGGTCCGCGGCCAGGTCCGCCGCCAGGCTTCAGACGGCGGCGGCGAAATGTAAGAGATTTTCGGGCCGTCAAGCCCGGGCCAGAGATCCGCCATGCCTTTTCTCAGTCAAAAAAGAAGAACCACTGATCCACCACAGCCACCATGGGCATGGCGAACAGGATGCTGTCCGTCCTGTCCAGCATTCCTCCGTGCCCGGGCAGAATATTGCCGGAATCCTTGACGTTGACCGAACGTTTCAGAGCCGATTCGAAAAGATCGCCCAGCTGGGCAAAGGCATTGAGGGCCACGCCCAAAAGAGCGAAGGCGAACCAGCCGAGTTTGCCGAAAACCGCCCCATAGACGGAACAGAAAACAACGCAGGCCACAAGGCTGCCGATGGCCCCTTCCGAACTCTTGTGCGGACTCACGCGCGGCCAGAGCTTGTGGCGCCCCCAGCGGGTGCCGACAAACCAGGCGGCCGTGTCGGATATGCCTACGGCGGCAAGCACAAAAACAAGTTTCACGTTGGAGAGATAGGTTGCCGGCAGAAGCAGCAGGGGCACATAGGCCAGACCCACCAGAAAAATCCCGCTGGACGCGAAGGCGCTGTCCTCTTCCACCACATCCCAGCGAAAAAGAAAACTCATGGCTGCGAGCACAAAACCGGCTCCCAGGCAGACGAGGGCATCCTGCGGACGGCGGTTCCAGGTCAGCACTACCATGGCGCAGCCCAGGGCAAGCGCGCACAGGCGGCTTGCCAGACGCCTCCTCGCCCCCCAGAAGAGCGAGTAGAACTCCCACAGGCACAGGCAGGAAACAAGCAGAACGGCGAAAAGCAGCGGCCAGCCTCTGACGGAGAGCACTGCCATGATTGCGGCAATCAGCGCCACGCCGGTTATTACGCGGGAGATTTCCCGGATGCGGGGAACGGGACTCATGTATGAAATCCTTTTTTCAAATTTTTCCGAAGCGCCGCGAACGAGCGGCGTAATCCTCAAGAGCGGCGCGCAGATGCACTTCCCCGAAATCCGGCCAGAGCACCGGCGTGAAATACAGTTCCGCATAGGCGCACTGGTAGAGCAGAAAATTGCTCAGACGGCGTTCGCCGCCGGTGCGAATCAAAAAATCCGGGTCGGGCTGCCCCGCGGTGTACAGGCGTTCGGCAAGGCTTTGCTCCGTCACGTCCTCGGGGCTTGCGCCTTCACGGACAAAACTCCGCGCCGCGCGCGCGAGTTCCGCCCGCGCTCCGTAGTTGAGGGCAAGATTGAGCGTCATTTTGCCGCCCCCGGACGTGCGTGCGATGCCGCGCCTCACGGCGGCGCGCACTCCGAGGGGCAGGGCCGTCATGTCGCCGAGCAGGTTCAGGGCGATGCCTTTTTCTTCCATGAGGGGAATTTCCCTGCCCAGAAATTCCTTGAGCAAACCGAAAAGATGTCGCACTTCCGCCTTGGGTCGCCCCCAGTTTTCGCTGGAAAAGGCATACAGGGTGACATGGCCTATGCCCGCCGCGCGGCATTCCGTTATGACGCGCCGCACAGCCTCCGCCCCCGCGCGGTGCCCTTCCTCGCGGGGCAATCCGCGCGCCCTGGCCCAACGGCCGTTGCCGTCCATAATGACGGCGATGTGCGCCGGCAGGTTTTCGCCCATCAAATGTCCATGATCTCCTTTTCTTTGACCGCGTACTTCCCGTCCACGTCAGCCACAAATTTGTCAGTAAGCTTCTGCACGTCGTCCGTGCCCTTTTTCAGTTCGTCCTCGGTAATCCGTTTGTCTTTCTCAAGCTTTTTCAGGCAGTCGTTGGCGTCACGGCGCACATTGCGCACAGCCACCCTGGCTTCCTCGCCGTATCTGCGGGCGATTTTGACAAGCTCCTTGCGCCGCTCCTCGGTAAGGGGCGGCATGACAATGCGGATTACCTTGCCGTCGTTGACGGGGGTAAGGCCCAGACCGGACTTGAGCAGAGCTTTTTCCACAGCGGCGAAGCCGCTTTTGTCCCAGGGCTGGATGGTAAGGGTGCGGCTGTCCGGCACGGCGATGGAGGCCATCTGCGCAAGGGGCGTCGGCGCGCCGTAATAATCGGCCCTGATGTCTTCCACAAGAGCGGTGGAGGCCCGGCCCGTGCGGAGTTTGGAAAAATCGCGCGCGAGGGAGGCCATGGCCTTTTCCATTCGCTCCTCGGCATCCAGAAGCGTGCTTTCGATGTCCATTTTTCTCTCTCTTTAACGGTTAGTCATGCACGATCGTCCCCACATTTTCACCCATGACGGCACGGAGAATGTCCCCGCCGAACATGCGGCAGACGATGACGGGCAGGCTGTTGTCCCGCACAAGGGCGATTGCCGTGGCGTCCATCACGCCCAGATGGCGGGCGAGGGTTTCGTCATAGCTCAGTCTGTCGAACTTGACGGCGTCGGCGTGAAGAGCCGGATCCTTGTCATAAATGCCGTTCACCTTGGTGCCCTTGATGATGGCCGCGCATTTAAGCTCCATGCCGCGCAGGGCCGCCGTGGTGTCCGTGGTGAAATACGGATTGCCGGTGCCCGCCGCGCAAATCACCACGCGCCCTTTTTCCAGGTGACGGAGGGCGCGGCGGCGGACAAAGGGCTCGCACACCTCACGCATGGTGATGGCCGAAAGCACGCGTGTCGGATAGCCCCGTTTTTCCAGCATGTCCTGCACGGCAAGGGCATTCAGCACTGTGGCCAGCATGCCCATGTAATCGGCCGAAGACCGCTCCATGCCCTTGGCGGAGGCCGACAAGCCGCGAAAAATGTTGCCCCCGCCGATGACAAGGGCCATCTCCACCCCCATGTCCAGC
>JAISXC010000163.1 GCA_031270875.1 Desulfovibrio sp. | reverse complement strand
GAGGTTTTGCCGCACCCGCCGGTTCCGACGAGGGCGAAAGTGCGTTGCATTTCAAGAGGCGTGGACATAATTCCCCCTTCATCATAATGAATGGAAAAACACCCTTGGCAATATTTTTTCATGGTACAGTGTTGCCATGGAAAAGGGAAGGCATTTCCTCACTTCGGCAGGCCCATTCCGACGGCGACAAGCCTTGCCGCGCGTTCCGCCGCGTCGCTGATCATCCCAATCCCGTGCTCCATGCATTCCTGAAGGCTCATGGGCGCGGCCGGACAAGGCATGACAATATCAATTCCTTTTTCAAGGACGTCGCGCCAGCCTTTGCCCAGTCCGCCGGACACGCACACAACGGGCCTGCCGTGGCGTTTCGCCGCCAACGCCACTCCAACGGGAGCTTTTCCGTACGCGGTCTGAAAATCCGTATTGCCCTCCCCGGTAAAGACAATATCGGCGGAACGCGCCAATTCCTCAAAATTCATGGCCTCCAGCACGATTTCCACGCCGGGACGCAGACGCGCGTTCGTAAAGAACAAAAGCCCCGCCCCCAGGCCGCCCGCGGCACCAGCGCCGGGAATATCCGCCGCATCACGCCCGGTCGCCGCCCTGGCTATTCCGGCATAGTGGGCCAGGGCCGCGTCAAGCTGTTCGACCGCTTCGGGGCCGGCCCCCTTTTGCGGGCCAAATACCGCCGAAGCGCCGCGCGGGCCGCAGAGGGGATTATCCACATCGCAGGCGACAAGAATTTCAAGATCGTTCAACCTGCCGTCCATGCCGGAAAGGTCAATCCGTCGCACCCGCGCGAGAGCCGCGCCGCCTTCCGGCACCTCATCACCGGAGGCATCAAGAAAACGCGCGCCGAGCGCGCGCGCGAAACCGGCGCCGCCATCATTTGTGGCGCTGCCGCCGATGCCGAGGACAAGACGTTCAAGCCCGGCGTCAAGCGCGGCCCTCACAAGCTCTCCGGTACCTTTTGTCGTCGTGACGCACGGATTGCGTTCCTGTTCGGCCACGAGAGGCAGGCCGGAAGCGGCGGCCATTTCAATCACGCCGGTCGCGCAATCGCCAAGTATGCCCCAAACCGCCTCCAGGGGACGCGACAACGGGCCGGTAACGGTTGATCTCCGCAACCGGCCCTTTGTCGCGGCAACAATGGCCTGTACAGTACCCTCCCCGCCGTCGGCCACAGGCGCCTTGACAACATCCGCCCGGGGAAAAACGCGCAGGATTCCCGCCGCCATGGCTGATGCCGCATCAAGCGCGGAAACGCTGCCCTTGAACGAATCAGGCGCCACAATAATACGCATCGGCCCTCCCAAAGTATAAAAATTGATGTTTTTGCCGCTTCGCAAAATTTATCCGCCGTAATTTCGCGACGTCGCCATCCTGACGGAATTGACACCATAACATATTGCTATTATTAGCAAACATTTTCACAATTCTTTCTAGATCATCTCTTGAGTTCCGCTTGAAAATAGTATATTTAATGAGCATGGTGACATGAAAAATGAAAGTCTGACTCAAGACCAAGCCACAACGGGGGCTTTCATGCCGCAGGTAGCAGCACGCATCAACACGGAACAGGAACGCTGGCTCAAGGACTATTTCCGCACAAAAAGCGCCGGGGCGGAATTTATTCTGCCCTGGGCAGTGGACACGTTCTTCCGGGCGATCAACAACATCAAACATCTATTCAGTACCGCCGAGCTGAAGACCATTGTGGAAGCTCACAGAGACATGAAACTCATGCCGGATCATACCCGGTTGTCCTACCTGCTGTTGCGGATCACGGACGCATGCGAGATCGGCAACATTCATCTGCGCCATGGGGCGAGCAAATCCAACATGGAATCAAAACTCAAGGGTCTTGACGATACGCAGGCGACGGCTTTAATGGTGTGGGCTTCGGCCTTCTGGGTCAGTCGAAATCATTCCTCGGCCAATCTTGAGGAATACATCAAGGCCTGTTAAAATTTCAAAAATATTCTGACGGGTCATTCATTGTAAAGCGTCAGATACAAATCCCCCTGCCAAGGTCCGATGCGCTTGCCAAGCCCTCGCAAGCGTACCGGTTTACCCACCGCGAAATCCGGCGGCAAGGTAATTTCCACCGTGCGCAGTTCGTCCGAAAACCCCTGCCGGATCTGCAGGCGAACGCGTCTGCCCGGTGCCAGATGGCCGGAAGGCAGGTGAAGAGCTTGGGCTTCGTCAATTTGCCGGCGCAGCCAATCCTTTACAATTCCTTTAACGCCCCTGTTGAAATCCATGTTCCACCTGGCAGTGCCCCATGCCAGATTGCTCTGGTGAATCTTCGTGTTTTTTTTGCTTTGCCCGCCTGACGACGCCGAGGGGATTTGGTCCGAATTTTTCAGCGGAGTTTCCTGCTGCCTGTCCGCCTGCTGACGGCTCAATTCGCTGTATATATCCTCAAAAACGCGCCGGGCAAATGGATCGTTGAGCAGATCCCTCAGAACGTCCTGCTCCTCATAGGCATTGCCAGGCTTTCCGGGCCTGTTTTGCGCTTCTTTCTTTTCAAATCCGTCTTGTTCTCCCTCAGTTTCCCGGCGCGCGCCGTTACCTGATTTCTGCCCGGCTTCGCCGGCGGCGGCATCATCCCGGGATGCCGGCTCCTTTTCCCCATTCTGAGCAGCGTCGCCGCGCCCGCCGGACGCGGGCCTTGCCTCCTGTCCATCCCATTGCGCCGCTTCACCTTGCGCGCTGAAAACATCCGCCGGTTTGAGCAGACACAAAAGAGCCACATAGGCCTCGTTAAGAAGTTGAAATTGCCTCCCCGCATCGGGATTTTTGGGATTCAAGTCCGGATGCAGCTCAAAGGCGCGCTTGCGATAGGCTTTTTTCAAGACCTCAAGATCAGCACCCTTTTCAATTTTAAGGATGTCATAACATTCCTTGAGGGAGGGCTGGCGTGTCCGTCGTCGCATATCAGGGAAGAATCAGCGTAATGGCTTCGCAAACCGGATTGCTGGCCAAAAGATTATTCTCGCGCAGATACTCGCGTCCCAGACGGGAAAAATCATCATGCCCGATGTACGGTGATATGCCGGGGCAAAATGCCTTGGCAAGGTCAAGGCTTCCGGGGTCAATGATATTGCCGCGAAAATACGGCCAGGCACGACAGACTGCCGGCTTTGCCTCATGAACGACGCAACCTCCCTCCCCGGCAAAAAAAATACAGCAGCCTGTATCCCCGGAGCGGATTTTTACCTTGCCGCCCGCCTGCTCCCCATACAGAGCGATGAATTCTTCAGGAGAGAGGCGAAAGAAAGCGGAAAGACGCGCGATATCCCTGGGGGAAGCCACAATGCCCCCGCGGCCTTCGCAGCAGCGTCCGCACATGCGGCACTGAAAAACTCTGTCCCGGGATTCGTCGGCCATGATTTCCCCTGAGTCCGGGTTAAAAATTTATCACCACCTGTTCCCCGTTCCGGGAACGCTTGGCTATTTCGCCTACGATGAAGGACTCCATGCTGAATGCCTGAAGCCTGCTGATGATTTCTTCGGCCTGTTCAGGCGGTGTCAGCAAAATATAGCCAATGCCGCAGTTGAATATCTGGAGCATCTCAGGCCAGGAAAGCTTTCCCGCTTCCTTGACCCAGGCAAAAACAGGCGGAATGCGCCATGAGCCGAAAAAGACGCGCGCTTCTGCCTGCAAAGGCAATATTCGCGGGATATTGTCATAAAAACCGCCGCCTGTGATATGGGCCATGCCCTTGACGCTCATGTCGCGCAAAAGTGAATGCACAGCTTCAACGTATATGGACGCCGGCGTCAACAGAGCATCTTTTATGGAAACACCGCCGCCGCCGGGCAGGGCGTCTTCCTGGGCAAGACCCGACTCGGCCAGAATTTTGCGCACCAGGGAAAATCCGTTGGAATGCAACCCCGAAGACGCAACGCCCACGATTTTATCTCCCACCTGAATGCCGGAACCGTCAATCAATTTGGCATTGTCCACGATGCCGACGCAGAAACCGGCCAGATCATATTCTCCGGGTGCGTACATATCCGGCATTTCAGCCGTCTCTCCGCCAAGCAGCGCACAGCCGGCCATGCGGCATCCCTCGGCTATGCCCCCAATCACGGTCTGGGCAATCTCCACATCAAGCCTGCCTGTTGCGAAATAGTCCAGAAAGAACAAAGGTCGCGCGCCTTGCACCAAAATGTCATTGGCGCTCATGGCGACAAGATCAATGCCGATGGTGTCGTGCTTGTCAAAGGCGAAAGCAAGTTTGAGTTTTGTGCCTACGCCGTCAGCCGAAGAAACAAGCACCGGTTCATTTATGCCACACAGATCCGGCCTGAAAAGTCCGCCAAAGCCGCCTATGTCAGAAACGACACCCCTGGTCCGGGTGCCCGCCACATGCTGTCTGATGCGATCAACAAGCGCGTTGCCCGCCAGAATGTTGACCCCGGCATCGGTATAGGCCTTCGCGCGGTCGCTGGACATCCCCCACCTCCTTCCGTGCTGGCGAACATAACAGGTTTCCCGTTGAAACCCAAGCAAAAGACTTGGACCCTCAATGTTACTTGTCGTTAACCTGCGTTCGCCCTCAGGAATAATATCACACTGTTACAATATCTCGGCGTAACTTTTCGTATCTTGACGTTAACTTCGTTGAGTGGGTAAAAATACGGGTAGCAAACATTACCCATAAAAGTTCTACCCACACCGGTCACTGCGATGAAACTGACAGACATTTTAATTCGCAACTCCGCACCGCGCGAAAAAATTTGCAGGCTGTCGGACGGAAACCGACTATATCTCGAAGTAGCCCCAAATGGCAAGAAGGGATGGCGGATGCGCGTCCGCCTTGACGATGCCGGGCGTCAGAGGCTCGAACGCCTGCGTTGAGTTCACCCCGCCGATAACTGCGGCATCCTGCGCCACTCGCGCCAATTTTGAAGAATTGGAAAGATCGACCTGCGCGGCGGTAAGCTGCGTCACCAACTGCCGCGCCTCCATCATGGCTATGCCGGTCTTTTCCAACGAAGACGTGCACGAATCCAACTCGCCTGAGAATATCCGGCGTTCTTGCCCACCTGATACATGGACACGCTGGCCGTCTCATATCTGGCGGCGGCAAGCGCCGCGCTTTATCTCGCGGGCGTTGAATCCAAAAAGGACTTCCGGCATTACTTCTCCATGCTGGCCTGGAATTCACCGGCATAATCAGAAAATCCGGAAAATCGTCAACAGCGAATTTTTGCACACGTGTGCAAAAAGATGCAAGATCAACTGCATATTTTATAATAATTTTAGTGTATTACAAAATCTGCGGCGGAAGCCATTGACAAAAATTTAGCGGAACGTCATACGTATTGAATACTTCCCTAAGCTTTGTGAAGAGGCAAAACAAATACTTCGACTGGAACCAATATATTATCTCAGATTGTCTTCGTAAATATCCACAGAACAACAATCTGCTTCTTGTTATTCAGCGCATAGAGAGGGTATTGACCATGCGAAAAATCATTCATGTCTTGCTGGCCGTGGTGGTTATCGGGGTTATGGGGTGCGCGAAGATGCCTCTCAGGGCCGATTATGTTTATGAAACAACCCCGCAGATAGTCACCGCCGACGCCACAAGCGCCGCCGTCTATTTCTTGCGGGAAAGCGCTTTTGTCGGCGGCGGCATCAGCTATTTCATATTTGAGGACGCCACAAAAATAGGGTTGTTGAAATCAGGGACATATTTTGTCTATAAGGCGATGCCGGGCAAGCATACTTATTGGGCGGAAACGGAAGGAAAATCTTCTGTGACATTGGATGTTCAGGCCGGACAGACATATTACATTGAAGGCGGCATAGGAATCGGCTTTTGGGCGGGGCGTCCGCAATTGTCAGAAGTCACGCGCCCTGTAGCTGAAAGAATTTTGCCGGAACTGAAATACGTCCGGTTGAGCACGGAAGAGGAAGCGGCGCAAATCAGGGCGAAAGAGGCTGGCCGACAGTAAATAATTGCCGGTCTAAGCAACTACCGGTGGGGTGGTCAGCCATCCTGCAAAACAACCTTTCTCAAGCATGGAGCGCCGCCTTGATCATATAAGCTGACCGGCTCATGCCGTTTGCCTTGGCGAGTTTGTCAATCATGCGCAGCGCATGGCGCGGGGCTGTAATATTGATGCGCTGCGTGGCATTGTCCAGAAAAGATGTGTCAATGTCAACGACTACCAGAACCCGGCCCTTTGCGTCCTCACTGGCCTGCACGTCATCAATGGGCGTAGGGACCGGAAATATTGCCGGGTCTTCTCCTCCCATCCATGCCTCCACCGCGCCTTGGGCATCCCGCAACAAGGCATCCAATGTTTCCCCCATGGGATAGCATCCGGGGAAGTCCGGCAACAATCCGCCATAGCTGCTGTTTTCGCTTTTATACACAATCATGGGGAAAAGCATGTCGTTTCTCCTATCGCAATTTCTCGCCTGTCTGTTGTTCAATTTTTTTCAGAAGGCCAGTGTCAATTTCATGCGAACCTTTGCTTATGACCGTCCAGCGCCCGTCAGGATGCTTGAATTTGATATGCTTTTTGGCTGATATTTCAATAAAGCCAAGAGCGCGGAGCTTGTCCGCAAGTTCGCGGGTGTGCATGCGCTAAAATACACACTATACACATTAAGTCAAGGGCTTTCCCCTTGACATTCCCCCGCTTTCGGAGAGCATGGAGGGCTGTGAGAAAACTTATTTGTCTTCTGGCGTACCAACGGAATTCGAACTCGTTGATGTAACCTTTTTGTGAGGGTTCAGCAGTGGAAAGCGATTTTTATGTTATTGACGTAGAGACCGCCAACTCAGACTATGCCTCAATTTGTCAGATTGGAATTGTCGGCTATAGCAGGGAGAAGATTGTCAGCGAATATGAGACATTAGTGAATCCAAAGGAGGGATTTGACGACATCAATATTGAAATTCATGGCATTACGCCTTCCTATGTCAGGCATTCACCTATACTCCCAGACATTTATCAGCGTTTAGAGACGCTTCTAAAAGGCAATATCGTTGTTTGCCATTCCCCTTTTGACAGACTGGCTATGAATAGGGCCTGTAACAAATACGGACTTGCGCAAATATCATGCTCATGGCTTGACTCAACGTGCGTTGTGCGCCGGACTTGGCGGCAATTCGCCAGAAGCGGATATTCGCTCGGCAATGTTTGTGAGTTTCTCGGCCATAAATTCAGACATCATAATGCGCTCGAAGACGCCAAGGCCGCTGGTCATATTGTGCTTGAAGCGTGCCGGAAAGAAGGAATTCAGGTACAAGATTGGCTGGCGCGGATTAAAACAGACCCAAGCCGCAATATTAGGAAGTGTAGTCACGAGATCGTCTAGATTTTGTTTTTCTGTCATACTTCGTCAACAGCGAGGTAGATATGACAACCATCTCTCTTCCGTGCCCTGACTCTCACACAGCCTTGTGACAGCTTCCAGGCTTATGTATGCGGATATGTCATTTAATTATATCCCGCTTGAAACCCAAGCGTCTTTTTCAGGTCATTTTTATGGACCAAAATCACGTCCGCTGCTATACTGCACTCTGGGAAAAACGGGACAAAAAAACCGGAACCGGTTTATCCGACAGTAATTTTGTAATTTCAGTCCGGTTCTCCGCCGAAATTCCAGCAGGCACAAAAACTACTATCAACAAGGTACCGCCATGCAGTATGCAATGTTATGGGAAAGCCTCAAGGGTAAACTGGTGCAATGCCAACTTTGCGCGCACGGATGTTCCTTGAAAAAGGACAGCAAGGGACGTTGCGGCGCGCGCATGAACAGAAACGGCGAAATGATCTCGCTTGTCGCCAACGTTATTACGAACGCGCAAATTGATCCTGTGGAAAAAAAGCCGCTTTACCACTTCCTGCCGGGCAGTAAAATCTTTTCCGTCGGCAGCGCCGGTTGTAATTTTACATGCAGCTTTTGCCAAAATTTCACCATTTCCCAAATTCCGCCCAGCGGGCGTATGCCGGGCAAAATTGTTGATCCCGAAACCCTTGTGGAAATGGCGGAAACCCACGCGGTACGCAGCATGGCCTTCACCTACAATGAACCGACGATTTTTTGCGAACTGGTATACAGAACGGCCGGTCTTGCCCAGGTCGCGGACATCCGCTCGGTAATCGTCAGCAACGGCTATATGTCCCCGGAATGCCTGCAGACGCTGAGCGGTCGTCTCAGCGCCGCGAATATTGATCTGAAATCTTTCAGGGACGATTTTTACAAAGAATACTGCAATGCCCGTCTGCAGCCGGTACTGGACAATCTGAAAACCCTTAAATCCCTCGGGATATGGCTTGAAGTGACAACTCTTGTCATTCCTGGAGTTAACGACAGTGACGCCGAGCTGCATGACATGGCCGCGTTCGTGCACGATGAGCTTGGCCCTGAAACTCCCTGGCATTTGTCCGCCTTTCACGGCGCTTACAGAATGACGACCCACCCGTCGACGCCTCTGTCCCGGCTTGAGGAGGCCTGGCACATCGGACGGGAAAAAGGACTTCATTTTGTCTATATCGGCAATGTGAAAAGCCTGCTTGGCGGCAATACCTACTGTCCCCACTGCGGTGAGCTTGCCATTGAGCGCAGTGGCTATACTGTCCGCCTCAAGGGAAAACCGGGCATCTGTCCCTCGTGCCAAACAGCTTTGCCCGGGATCTGGCAATAACAATCCGTCTTTTTATGCTGATACTTTATACCGGTAACGGAAAGGGAAAAACAAGCGCCTGTGTCGGACAGGCCCTGCGGGCGATGGGACACGGCATGACAGTTGCCTTTGGCCAGTTTCTGAAACGCGACAATCAATCAGGCGAACAATGCATTCTGAGGCAATTGCTGGGAACGTTTTTTTTTGCCGGCGGTGAGGGGTTTTTCCGCCATGAAAAAGACAGGGCGCGGCATCGCGACGCCGCGCTGAATACACTGGCCTGGGGGAAAAATATCCTGTCCGGGGCGGATATGCTGGTTCTGGACGAAACGCTGTACGCCCTCAACGCCGCCCTGCTCACAAGAGAGGAAGTTGTGAATCTGGTAGAGATCTCAGGCGCGCTGGGCCGGCATTTGGTGCTTTCCGGCCGCAACGCTCCGGACTGGCTTGTTCAGGCTGCCGATATTGTAACGGAAATGCGCGAAATCAAACATCCCTGCCGTAACGGCGTTGCCGCCGCGCCCGGCATTGAATTTTAGAGCAATTTCACCTTGAAATTGCTCTGGCGGCCGCGCAAGCGGACGCTGATCAAGAAAAGAAGGAATACACAATCTCAAAAGCAAAATGATGTAGAACGCCATGACAACGCAAAAAGTTCGCGGGACGCCTTTTTCCCTCTATATCGCCTCGTCATTCAAGCACAAACACGGCGTACGCCTGTTGGGCCGCGAATTGCGCGCCATGAACTGCCGCATACTGGATTGGACGGAAAAGGCCGTGCCCCCGCCGGGCCTGACGCCGGTGGAGCGACGCATATGGATGGATACGGACAGAGACGGCGGCCAAGTTTACGCCTTCTGCGAAAACGCCTGCCTGACGGCGGACATGCTCATTTATTACGGCGCGTCGGGGCAGGACGCCGGAGTTGAAGTCGGCCTTGCGGCCGGCGCCGGACTGCCTGTGCTGGGTATTCGCGGCCCTTTGGAAGCTCCCGGCCTTATGTTGCACGGAGCCGTCACCCACTGGACGGACAGCGTGGAAGAAGCCCTGGGCATTATCGGCGGCGTTGCGCGGTATGCCGCCCGCGCGCTCGAAAACCTGGAGTCGGAACCTGACGCCGTTGTACGCCGTCTCTGCAAAAAATTGAGGCGCTTCCGATGACGACGCGCATTTGTCTCCGTTATTTGATGCGCTGCGGCAGCATAAGATAGCTTGCTACCGAGCGCACGCCATTTGTCCTGCGCGCCGCCTGCACGGCAAGACGCTTTTCCTCGTCATTTTTGACAACTCCGAGCAGAACCACCCTGCCCGCGTTGACCTCCGTGTCAATACGGGTTGAGGAAAGACCCTTTGCGCCGATCAACTCTTTACGCAACGTCGCGGCAAGCTCAATGTCGCTGACTTTGCTTCTGGCCTGCGCGAACCAGTGCGGCGTCACGGAAAGCGGTTTGTGCCGCCGGGCTGTCTCAAGCGCCTTGTACTGCATATTTTCCGGCACTTCGCCTACCAGAAAGACATTTTTGTAATAGCAGTACACCACCACGGACCAGCCTTCGGTAAAGTCTTCCTTGAGAAGATCGGATTTTATGGCGCTGGCCATGGCCTTGTCATCCACGATGGTGTCCATGAGCCGCTGGTCCTCGTACAGGCCGTATGCGCAGCCGTTCAGGCAGCACATCGCCGCAAGAAGCAAAAAAACGAGCAAACGTTGCATGGCAATCCCCTGTATCATTCTTTTTCCCGTCGGATACGCGCTCCGACAGTCGCAAGTTTTTCCTCAATTCTCTCATAGCCGCGGTCCAG
>JAISXC010000162.1 GCA_031270875.1 Desulfovibrio sp. | reverse complement strand
GTCAATCTGTCCGTCCAGCACGGCGTCCACGTCGCCCGTCTCGCAACCGGTGCGGTGGTCTTTCACCAGGCGGTAGGGCTGCAGCGTGTAGGTGCGTATCTGGCTGCCGAAGGCAATGGAATCCTTGCCCGCGTATTCGGCCTGGCGTTCCGCCTCGCGTTTTTGCACTTCCAGATTGTACAGGCGCGCCCTGAGGACGCGCAGGGCGGTTTCCCTGTTGTGATGCTGGGATTTTTCATTCTGGCACTGCGCGGAAATCCCTGTGGGCAGATGCGTCACGCGCACGGCGGAACTGGTGGTGTTCACGCTTTGTCCGCCCGGGCCGCTGGAACGGAAAATATCTATGCGCAGGTCGGATTCCCTGATGTCCAGCTCGATTTCGTTTCCCGCGTCCGGCATCACGTCCACTGAGGCAAAAGAAGTGTGCCTGCGCCCGGAGGCGTCATAGGGGGATATGCGTATCAGCCTGTGGATGCCGCGCTCGCTTTTCAGAAAGCCGAAGGCGTGCTGCCCGCCGATGCGCAGGGTGACGCTTTTTATGCCCGCCTCGTCGCCGGGCAGCAGATCCAGTTCCTCCACCGCGTACCTGCGTCGCGCGGCCCATCGGGTATACAGGCGCAAAAGCATTTCCGCCCAATCCTGGGATTCCGTGCCGCCAGCGCCGGGATGGATTTCCAGGATGGCGTCCCTGCCGTCTTCCTCTGCCGAGAGCAGCATGACAAGCTCGGTTTCGTCCAGCATGGCCGCGAGCTCTTTTTGCTGTTGCGCCAGAAAATCCAGCGCCTCATCATTCCCGCTGTCGTCGTCCAGGGCCAGGGCAAGCCATTCCTGCATGTCCCCGCAGGATTTTTTCAGGCGGGCCAGCCGTTCGATTTCATTGCCGAGGGAGGATTTTTCCCGCAGAAGCGGAGTCAGCTCTTCCGGCTTTTCCCATGCGTCGGGGCGGGAGATCTCCGTTTCTATGACCTTCAGGCGTTCTTCAAGAGAAGCCGGGTCAAAGCCGCCTCCAGAGGGTTTCAAAGCGTTGAAGCAGGGGTTGGCAGGCGGCGCGCAAATCACTGAGGTGCAGCATACGTTTGTTGTGTGTTGTCGGGTTGATTACATGTATGGCCTATGACCGGTCGTCGCGGCTTTTTCGTCCGATCAGCAGCAGGAGCGTAAAAACAGCCAGTCCCGCGGGAAAAATCCAAGGAGCGAGGCGGGAATAGGGGCTTGCCCTTTCCAGCAGCGCCGCCCGGGCGAAATGTGTGCCCGCCGTAAACTGCCCGCCCCGCATGGTCAGGCGGCCCCTGTTGTCCACTACGGCGGAAATGCCCGTATTGGTGCCGCGCAAAAGCCAGCGCCCCTGTTCCACGGCGCGCAGCGCGGTGAGATACAGGTGTTGCCGCGCGGCGGGCGTATTGCCGAACCATGCGTCGTTGCTGATGTCGGCCAGGATGTTGGCCCCGCGCCTGACGCGATCGTCCGCCAGCCACGGGAATATGCCTTCATAACAGATAAGCATTCCGAGGGCAAGTTTCGCGTGGCGCAGCGGTTCGCTGGATTTTCCCTCCTCATAGACGCCCACGCCCTGAAGCAGGGCCTGCAGAAAGCCGAAATTGAGCCAGTCGGGCAAATATTCGCCGAAGGGAACCAGGTGCGTTTTGTCGTAGCGCCCCACTGTGCGCGCGGAGTTTCCCGCCGGCGCGAGCAGAAAGGCCCTGTTGAAGATGCGGCGCCGGCCGTCGGCGGCAAGTTCCAGGCCCGGGGAGCCCAGCAGCAGGGGGCAGCCGCTGTCTGCCGTGAGCTCGCGCACGGCGTCATCGTATTTGGGCGTATGTTCAAAAAAGAAGGGCAGGGCCGTTTCCGGCCAGACAATGAGGGGTTTTTCGATCAGCGGCGCGTCTTTTTGCCGGAGGGCCGCGAGGCCCTGCCGGGTCAGACGGATATAGGCGTTGAGCGAAACCTGCTGAAAAGCGGGAATCCATTTCTGATTCTGGTCGATATTGCCCTCCACAATGAGAATGGAGACGCTCTCCGGGCCGGCCGGATCGGCGGTGAAGGGGTTTTGGTCAAGGCGCCGGCCGCCGTAGACCATGAGAACCGCTGTCAGCGCCAACCCAAGGGCGAGGCAGCGTTTGCTTTTGCAAAAGACGAGACAAAGCAGGGCGACGAGAGTCCACAAGCCGCTCAGGGCGTACGCGCCAAGGAGGTCCGCCGCCTGAACCAGAAGGGGCCATGCGGCGAGGGCTCCGGTCAGCGGCAGCCAGGGAAAACCCAGAAGCCGCGCGCAGCCGTGCTCCAACAGATACCAGGCAAGGGCGAGGGCGAACGCGCTGAGCAGGGGAGGGCGTTCACGCAGCAGGTGCGCCGCGCAGGAGAAAATCCCGTTGACGCAGGAAAGGCAGGCCGCGATGAAGAGCGCGCACGCCGCCGCAAGCGGCCACGGCAGGCCACCCACGTTATGCACGGGCAGGGCGAGCCAGTACAGGGCGGCCACGCTGCCGCAAAAACCGAAAAACCAGCCTGCCCGCAACGCGGCGGTCTTGCCGGAGGCATTGAGGCCGAGCAGCGTCAGGGCGACAGGCCAGAGCAGGACAAGAGGGGGCATTTCAGCAAGATCATTGGGAAATCCGAGCCAGAGCGCCGCCGCGCCGGCAACGCCGGTGAGGATATACCTGTTTGTCATGCCCGAGTCCGTACTATGCGCTGCAACTTGACGGAAACTAGGTATATCCGCTTGAAAAAATTGTCAACACCGGCCGAGGGCCTTTTCATGTTTTGACACTCCCTCGGCTTCGGGGTATGCTCATATATTCAGTTGCCAGCGTGTTTTTTGGGAGCAAGCGCGCCATGATCGCCATGTCGGATCTTCTTCGCGTCAGCCTGAGGCAGGTTGTGCGCCAGCGCAATTACGGGGTTGTGATCTCCATTGCCCTGGGCATAACGGCCTTTATTGTGCTCGCGGTGCTCGGGCGCGAGATACGCTATAAAATCGGCCAGGACATGGTGCTGATGGGCGGGGTGAACGTCATCAATGTCGTTATGGACGACAGGCAGTATCCCGGCCAGCCCATACGCGAATTTTACCCGGATACCATAAAGGCTCTTGAGTCGTTGCCCGGCGTGGCCATGGTCAGCCGCAACATACGCGGCGGCGCCGGCTTTTTGCTGCACGGCGCCGGCGAGCGCTCGCTGAACGTCAATTTTATCGGCGTGGACCAGAATTATGCCGAAACATTTTCTCTGGACGCCGTGGCCGGGCGTCTGTTCACGACGGAGGATATCAAGGGCCGCAGGCGCGTCTGCCTGCTGGGCCTTGACGCCGCGCGAAATTTGTTCGGCGGCGCGCGGGACGCCCTGGGCAAGCTCCTGTTTCTGGACAGGGAGGTCTTTGAGGTGGTGGGCGTGATTACCGGCGTCATGCTCGGCTCCCAGCGACAGGACGGTTTTTTGCCCTTTACGGTCATGATTGATCGCAACTGGGGCGGCGGAAAAATCAACCGTCTCTATGTGCGCGCCGTCGGCTGGGAGGACGTGGCGGGGCTGGTCGAGGCCATACCCCCCGTGGTGCGCGAGCGTCAGTCGGCCCCCTACGTGCGGCTGATCACCCAGGAGGATCAGCTCAAACGCATCAGGTTTACCTTCATGTGGGTGGAATCCCTGTTGTGGTTCGGCATCGCGGTCTCCCTCATGCTGGGCGGTTTCGGCATCTGGACGGGCACCTTTGCGGCCGTGCGCGCCCGCACCCGCGAGGTCGGGCTGAAAAAGGCCATGGGCGGTTCTGATGCGGACATCCTGGCCCAATTTCTGGCGGAAGCCCTCTGCAAGGCCGTGGCCGGCGGGCTTTTGGGGATTGTCGCGGGAGTGGCCCTGGTGGAGACCGGCGCATGGCTGCTGGATACGGGTTTTTCTTACGGGCTGCTTCTGGCGGGCAGTTTCGGGAGTATTGTGTTTTCCGCCGCCATCGGCGTGAGCGGCGGCTTGTATCCGGCCATTCAGGCCAGCCGGATGGATGTCGTCACCGCCCTGAGATTCGAGTAGGAGTCGTATGCCGGTCATTCTCGCCAGAGATGTGCACAAGGGCTACACGGGCTTTGCCCCGGTGCTGCGCGGCGTCGACATGGAGGCCGGGGCCGGGGAGATGGTCGCCGTCATGGGCCCCTCCGGCTGCGGCAAATCCACCATGCTGCACGTTCTCGGCATGCTGCACCCGCCCGATTCCGGCCGGCTGGACATTCTCGGCACGGACGTCTCCACGCTGAACCGCGAGCAGGCGGCGGCTTTCAGACGGGTGAACGTGGGTTTCGTGATGCAGTCCTCCAACCTGTTCGATCACGCCACTGTTTTTGAAAATGTGGAATTCCCGCTCATTTATGAGGGAATCCCGCCGCAGGAACGCTGGGAGCGCGTCATCCGGGCGCTTGATCTGGTGCGTCTTTCCGCGCGCGTGCACTACCGCAGCAACCGACTTTCCGGCGGCGAGCAGCAGCGCGCGGCCATCGCGCGGGCCATGGTCAACAACCCGCGCATTCTTCTGGCGGACGAGCCCACCGGCGCCCTGGACGCCCGCACCAGCCGCCATATCATGGAGAATTTCCGCACGCTCTGCCATGAGGGCGGCGTGTGCCTGATTATTGTGACCCATGATCCCAAAATGGCCGAATACTGCGACACCGTCTATGCTCTTGAAGACGGCCTTCTGCATTGCCGGAAGCGCGACTTCACGCCTGTTTCCTCCGTCCCGTCACCGGGTCTGCCGCGGCTGGCGCACGGCGGCCGCGGCGTTTTTGTGGTGGAGCGCTTTACCGGAGACCCGGGTTCGCCTTCCGCAAAAACGGCGCGCCTGCTCCATGCCCGCGGCCTGCTGGCGCGCGTCTATGCCTTGCGCGACAGCGGCTTTTCGGGCCTTTCGGAGGATTACGCCCTGCCTCTGGCGGTGCGTGTTGCCGGCCTGTCGCGTTTCGCGGCCGTTTTTCCGGCCTTGCGGCGCAACAACGAGGCCGGATACCGCGCCGTCCGGAAAAGCCTTTCCGCTGCGTTTCGGGGAAAATCGCTCTTCACCCGCCTTCTGGCGCTGGGTTGCGGGGCGCTTTTGGCGCGCTGGGCGGCCGAGGACGGCGCGGAATTTTTTATCGGCGCTCCGGGATATTTTTCCGCCGCGGCGGCGCGCGCGGCCGCCGGTCTCGCCGGAGTGCCGTTCGCGCTTTTCGTGCGCGGCGTTGACGCGGCGGACGGCAGGGTGCTTGCCTTTGCCGGTGAGGCGCGCTGTCTCTGCTGCGAGGACGAAAGCCGGGATGTCTGGCTCAAGCGCCTGGCGGATATGCCGGGTATGTCGGAGGACAGGCTGCTTGCCCTGTCCGGCCCGCTCCCGGGAGGGCGTGAAGAGGCGGACGGGGACAGCGCCGACCGGGGAGAGCCGGATGACGCGGCCGGCGATCCCGGCGGCGTTTCCCTGACGTCCGGGCAGCGAAAGGCCTTGGCGCGTCTGAAGACGCTGTTGTCGGGAGAAAGGGACTTATGAATTTCAGCGGAATCCGTGTTCTGGTGGTGGGCGATGTCATGCTGGACAACTATATCGCCTGCCGGGTGAACCGCATTTCTCCGGAAGCGCCCGTGCCCGTGGCCCATGTGCGGGAACGCTGGTCCGTTCCCGGCGGAGCGGCCAATGTGGCGCGCAATCTCGCGCGTCTCGCGGCGGAGGCGCTGCTGGTCGGGCTTGT
>JAISXC010000158.1 GCA_031270875.1 Desulfovibrio sp. | reverse complement strand
ATAGTGAAAACGCGCCCGCGGCGCGCGGGCAAAGTGAGGAAAAAACCGTGAGGATAGGTGTGGTCGGCGTACCGGGTGGCGAATCTTCCGAAAAACTGGCGGACGCTGTGGCGGATGTCACAGGAACGCGCATTCTTGTTTCCATGGACAATGTGCGGCTTGACCTGCCCTCCGGCCGCTGCTTTCACAACGGCATGGATATTTCCGCGCTGAACGCCCTGATTATCAAAAAGATAGGGTCGCGCTATTCTCCGGATCTTCTGGACCGGCTGGAAATTCTCTGTTTTCTCGCGGACAGGGGGGTGCGCGTGTTTTCGGATCCCTACACCATTCTCCGCATGCTGGACCGTTTGGGCTGCACTCTCAGATTGCAGGCGGCGGGCGTTCCCATGCCCCCCACCACCATCACGGAGAGCCCGGAACAGGCCTTGCGGGCGATCAGGCGGTACGGCAGGGCGGTCCTCAAGCCGCTGTACACGTCAAAGGCCAAGGGAATGCGGCTTGTCGACGGCGGGGATTCCGGTCTTCCCGGCCTGGTGGCGGACCATGCGAAAGACAATGCGGTGATATACGCGCAAAAAGCCCTGCGGCTGGAAAACAATCTTGATCTCGGCGTCGTTTTTCTGGGACGGGACTATCTGACCACCTATGCCCGCGTAAAGGCGGAAAACGCCTGGAACACCACCACCGCCAACGGGGGACGCTATGCTCCCTTTGCTCCCGACGCGGCGGTCCTGGCCGTGGCCCGCAAAGCGCGGGACGTGTTTGATCTCGTCTTTACCTGCGTGGATGTGGCGGTAACGGACGACGGCCCGCTGGTCTTTGAAGTTTCGGCCTTCGGGGGCTTCCGGGGCGTGGAAGAGACAACCGATCTCAATCCGGCGGCCCTGGTGGCGGAGCATCTGCTCGCGCGCATGGGTGAGCCGGCCGCGGGAGGCAAGGCGTGAGAACATCGTGCCGGGATGTTATCAGCTCCGTGCGGGAGCGCTATCCCGCGACGCTCGGATTGCGGCTGGATTTTGACGGCACTGCGGTTCTTGTCTCCAGCAACGAGCTGGTTCTGCTTGATCTCTTGCGCGAGTATTTCTGGGAGTTTGTCGTCGGCCCGGAGGTCCGCTTTTCTCCGTCCGTCGTCATTACCGCGCATGAAGGGATTGTGCCGGGCATAGACGAAGCCTTTGCCGAAAAACAGCCCGATCCCGGAAAAACCGGGATCAAGGAAGAGTATCTTGACTGCGGCGACGGAAGGCTGATCCGCAAACGTCTTACCGGCATGTTGTTCGCCTTTTCGGGCCGGGAGCATCTTGCCGCGGGGCCGTGCGTGCGCAACTGCAACCAGGTTGTCAACTTCATCAACAGCCGGCTGATCGCGCGCCACCTTGGCCGCGACTGTTACCTGGGGCACGCGGCGGCGGTCGCCTGCCGGGGAAAGGGAATCGCCCTGTGCGGTTTTTCGGGCATGGGCAAATCGACATTGGCGCTGTTTCTCATGAACGAAGGATGCACCTTTGTCAGCAACGACAGAGTGCTGCTCTCCGCCGCAATCCCGGCCCGCTTGCACGGCGTTCCCAAGCAGCCGCGCATCAATCCGGGCACGGCTCTCAACAACGCCGCCTTGCGGGACATCCTGAATCCTGAGGACAGGAAGCGTTTTTCCGCCCTGCCGCCGGATCATCTCTGGTCGCTGGAGCACAAGTACGACGCCTTCATCGGGCAATGCTACGGACCCGGCCGCTTTGCGCTGCAGGCGCCTTTCGCCGGGCTGGCCGTGCTCAACTGGCGCAGGGACGGCGACGCGATGCGGGTTGCCGAGGTCCATCCCCCGGACCGGCCGGATCTTGTCGGCGCGTTCAGAAAAGACGCGGGGCTGTTTTTCAGGCCTGACGGGCCGGAAGCGTATGCGCCCCCCTCCCTGGAAGCGTACGCCGCGCGGCTTGCGCAGGCTCCGATGCTGGAAATAACGGGGGGAGTGGACTTTCCGGGGGCGGCAAGGATCTGCCTTGAATTTTTTCGCGGCCGATAGGCCGGGACACGCCCATGCAGACCGTCCGCGATGTTGCCTCCATTGTTCTGCCCCGGCGCGCCCTTGTTCCCGATGAGGTCAAAATAGAGCGCTTTCGGCGCGTACCGGAACTGGGACCGGCCCTGCTGTTTTTTTCAGGCGGCACGGCCATGCGGGATACGGCGCGGGTGCTGACGGAATATACGCACAACGCCGTCCACATCATGACCCCCTTTGATTCCGGCGGCAGTTCGGCGGCCTTGCGCCGTTCGTTCAACATGCCCGCCGTGGGGGACATCCGCGCCCGCATCATGGCCCTTGCGGATCAAAGCGTGAAAGGCAATCCGGAAATCTACTCCCTGTTTGCCCACCGCCTTGCCGCGGATCCGCGGCAGGAAACGCTGCTGCGCGAGCTTGTGTCCCTGTGCGCGGGCAAACATCCGCTCATCCGGGTGGTGCCGGACCCCATGCGCAAAATCATCCGCACCACTCTCATGCAATTCGTGGAGCGCATGCCGGCGGATTTTGTCCTGGCGGGGGCCAGTATCGGCAACCTTGTGCTTGCCGGCGGTTACCTTACCCAGAGAAGACACCTTGACCCGGTTATCTTTCTCTATTCCAGGCTGGTGGAAGCGCGGGGCATTGTTCGTCCGGTGGTGAACGCCGTCGGGCACCTTGCCGTGCGGCTCGCCTCCGGCGAGGTCATTGTCGGGCAGCACGCTTTCACCGGCAAAGAAGGAAGTCCCGTGCCCTCGCCCATAGAGGAAATATGGATCACCCGCTCCCTTGACGATGCGACGCCGTTCACTGTCGGTATTCGTCCGAAACTGCACGACCTTATCGTCAAAGCGGACCTTGTCTGCTATCCTTTCGGCAGCTTTTACTCAAGCCTCATCGCCAACCTGCTGCC
>JAISXC010000107.1 GCA_031270875.1 Desulfovibrio sp. | reverse complement strand
CCCGGCACACGGCCGGGCTGGCGGGCGTCATGCCCGCCGTGCGCGCGGCCATGAACCGCGCGGCCGGAGAGTACGAGCCGGGCCGCAAGATGCTGGTTGAGGCCATCAACAGGACGGCCCGGCGGGAAGGCATTGCCCTCACTTCCGGCGGCGGCAAGGCGATAACGGACGCCCAACTGGACAAGGCTTTGCAGCACGGGGACAGGGGGCACGAGCCGTCTCTGGCCTTCATCCTCTGCCTTTGCCTCGCCACGGGAGATTTCACGCCGCTGGAGCCTGTGTGGAAGGTCTTCGGGCTGGTGCTGGTTTCCCCGGCCGACGCGCATTTTCTGGAATACGGCAAAGCCTGCGACGCTCTCAGAAAGGCCAAGGGGCGCAAGTCAAAACTGGAGGCGGGACTGTAATGGCACTGAAACGCGAGGAAATTGAGCGGCGGAAGAATCTCAGCGAGCAACGCGCGGGGGTGGTTCACGAGATCCACTACGCAATGGCCCTTCACGGAGGCTATAACAATAGATGGATTGCCGATGCGTTGAAGTGCAGCGAACCACTCGTATCAATGACGATCCACGGCAAGCGGCATTCCCCGCGAGTTCTGGACTTTCTGCGGGGGATAGGGGTTCCCGAAAAATATCTTTTCGATCCAAGAAAGCGGGAGACGGCGTGATGAACGAAGAGAAAGAGTATGAAATCAACTGGCCGCAGGAAGACGTAAACAACATCGTGCGGGAGCTGCACAGAGTCAACGCCATATACATGGTGGGGCTTATTCTGAATTTTCTGTGCAGTCTGTCGCTTGTCGTCTGTTCAGTTACCTCTCTTTTGAAGTGAGCTGTTCACCGGGATAAAGAACAATATCAACATGAGAAGAAAAAAAAGTCCTCCAGACTATATGCCCGGAAACCGGGCAAACCTTATTGTCAAGCACAACCTTATAATATTTGAGGTAAGTGTCGCTCTTTCCACCTATTCCATGATTGATCACGACAGTTTTCCCATATCGATTCACAATGCTGCCACTCTCGTCTTTTCTGACAAGCTCACAATTTTCCGGGCCTCTCACAGTGATGCGCCTGATAAACACCATACTGAGCCTGGGATTGCAAATTCTGATGTCGCCGGACGGCGAACCTGTCACCCTAACCATGAACCCATAGACGGAAAACATGGACATTACCCCCGTAAACAGCGCGGTCAACGCGAGAAAGAGAATTTCCATATTTCCCGGCCTCCTGCTGGAGTGTTTTTGTTTGGCAGCACAATCATGCCACAGGGAGCCGGGATATAACAAGGGTATGAGCGCATGAGCGGGATGTGGCTTACAACGAAAGAACTCGCTTCGTTATTAGGGATAGCGGAGCGAGGTGTGCTCAAACGCGCCAAGCGCGAAGGCTGGGAGTCCCGGCCGCGTTGCGGGCGGGGCGGGGGCAGCGAGTGGCTTGTCGGCTCCATGCCGGAAGCGACGCGGCGGGAGATAGCGTCGGGCATGGCGGCCAGGGCCGCGCGGGAATACAACATTGCTCCGCCGCGCATTCCGGCGAAAACGTTTACTGTAAACACGCTGTCCGAAGTGCCGGAGAAAAGACGACGCCGGGCCACGGTGCGGGCCATGCTGGCGCGCATGGTCGACGATTTTTACATGGCATCCGGCACGAGGCTCACAACCGCCTACGCGGTTTTCAGCCACGAGTACAACAGGGGGGGCATAGACGCGCCGGAATGGGCGCGCGCCCTTGTGCCGCATATCTGCCGGGCGTCCCTGCTGAACTGGTCAAGAACGCTGGTCAGGGAAGGCTCTGCCGGGCTGGCCGGAAAATACGGCAAGATAAGGGGCACGGGCGTCATTGACTCCACGCCGGGTATGGTCGAGGTGATCATAGCCAACATCCACGAATTTTATCAGATAAAAGCCTGCGACGTGCTGGACGCGCTCATGGTGTCGCACGCCGGGCAAAAGCTCCCTTCCCTGCGCATTCTGCAACTGTGGATGAGCAAATACCGCAGGGAAAATCCCAACTCCATCCTGAAAACGGGAAACCCCGACGCATTCAGGAGCCGCAGGCAGGTCGCCTTCGGCAGCCGTTCCGCAGGAATCACGGGGATCAACCAGTTGTGGGAGATGGATTCCAGCCCGGCCGACGTGCTGCTGGCCGACGGCAAGCGCTATGCGCTCATCGGCTGTCTTGACGTGGGCACGCGGCGGGCCATGCTGAAGGTGGCGAAAACGTCAAGCGCCCAGGGCGTATGCTCCCTGCTGCGCAAGAGCGTCATGGCATGGGGAGTGCCGGAAACCATCAAACTGGACAACGGCAAGGACTACACCAGCTTTCAGGTGACAAGCGCCATCCACGATATGGGCATACGCCCGGACTACTGCAAGCCCTTCACGCCGGAAGAAAAGCCGCACATAGAGCGGTTTTTCGGAACATTCCAGCGCCGCCTGAAAAAGCTGCCCGGCTTCATCGGGCACAGCGTGGCGGACAGAAAGGCCATTGAAAGCCGCAAAGGTTTCTCGGAGCGGGCGGCCCGCAAGAGCGGCGAGCGCCCGGCCCTTGATCTGCGCTACACGCCGGAGGAATTTCAGGCATTTTGCGACATCTGGTGCCGCGACGTGTACGGCGAAAGAAAGCACGGGACGCTGGGAGTCAGCCCCAACGAGGCGGCGGCCAAGGCGGCGGCCGGGGGCGTAACACTGCGCGTGGCGAACGAGCGCGCGCTGGACGTGCTGATGCGGCCCGCGCCCGACAACGGGGGCCTGCGCACGGTTCGCAAGGACGGCATCCACGTCGGCAACGGAAAGTATATCGCGGCCGAGCTGGGCGCGATTATCGGCTCCGAGGTTCAAGTGCGCATGGAAGAAGAGGATGCGGGGCGGATTTACGTGTTCGACACGAACGGCATTTTCATCTGTCAGGCGGTGGACGCGGAGATGGAAGGCGTTTCCCGGAGAGAGATCGCGGTTGCCGCGCGGGCTGTGCAGAATGCCGTGGAGAACAAAAAGGCCAGGGAGGCGAAAAAGACCGTCGCCAGGGTGAAGCCGCAGGAACTTGTGCCGCTGGTTGTGGAAATGAAGCGGCGGGAAGCGGAGGCAAACCGCGCGGAACGGGCCTTGCGCTACGGGGCCGAGAATTCGGAGGAATATACGACGCCCGCGCTGGCGCAGGCGGAACTGGCGGCCCGCGCGAACGATGCGCCGGGCGCGACGCTCACGCCGGAGGAAGCGGCCAAGTGCCGCGCCAAAGCGGCCGAGTTTTTGAAAAAGCCCTGGCGCATCCCGGTTTCCGACGTTCAGAAATTTGACGAATGGCTGCGCATCGACGCGCTTCTGCGCGAGGACGAAAAGGCCGTTTCCTTTGAGCAGGCGAACTGGGCGAACGCCTGGAAAAACTCCAACACTTTCAAATATCTGTTGATGATGCACGAGGCCCGGCAAAAGCTGGCCGGAGATGTTGCGAAAAAACGGGAAGAGATGAACCGGGCGAAGGCGGACGAGGCAAACATCCGCCCTGCCCTTGAACAATAAACGGAGGAAATAATCATGACAGAAAAAAAAGAGGGAGTCAATCTGCTCGGCCTCGCGCCGCTGTCCAATGTGGCGCTGTGCGTGGGCGCGCTGGGTTCCACGGTCAACCGCCCGAAGCATCTGCCGGGCATCGTGGTTTTCGCGGGGCCGTCGGGCTTCGGC
>JAISXC010000105.1 GCA_031270875.1 Desulfovibrio sp. | reverse complement strand
ACAAGGCGCACATGTTCAGGCACTTTTGCATTCGCACTCCTGTTTTTGCGCTGAATCCGTTTTTCCCCCGCCGGTACCGCCGCAGCTACGGTAATGCAGCAATATCAATGAGATAAATCAATAA
Organism: Desulfovibrio sp.; assembly: GCA_031270875.1. The sequence continues at coordinate 18,342 of JAISXC010000105.1, read as the reverse complement.
TTTTCAAGTATGCCACTTCAGGCCGTGACGTTCAGCAGTGTTCCCGCCATCTCGTCCGCGGCGCGAATTGTGGCGGCGTTGGCCGCAAAGCTGTATTGGGCAACAATCATGTTTACCATTTCACGGCCGAGGTCAGTGCCGCTCGGGTTGATGAACTCCGGCGGCATGCCGCTCACGCCTCCGTTTGAGGCAACGGCGGAGTTGACGACGGCCCCGCCGTAAAGATCCGCCGGGAGCGCGAGGCTGTCCGGCATGTCAAGAGGGCGGGGGCGGGCAAGACCGTTCCCCTGAAAGATCGTTTCCAGTTGTACCCCAACGCCGTCCGGGCCTGTGGCGAAAACCGCGGTCTGCGGCTTGAAGCCGGCCGTATTCACGTTGGCCACATTATGGGCGGTCACGGCCATGCCTACGGAATAGGAATTCAGGGCCTGCGCCCCGATGCTCATGCTTTCTGCGATACCGTTCATACGGAAGACAACTTTCAGAAGTGGAGAATTCAGAATATCACAGCAAATCTGAAAAGGCAAAAAGTTTTTTTACGGGGATGAATCCGCCGTTTCGCACAACCGTCGAAAATTTTCCGTGGTCAGTGTTTCCGGGCGGCGGGCGGGATCAACGCCCATGCCGTGAAGATCCCGGATGAATTCCGGCATTCCCGCCTGCCTGAAAATAGTGCCGAGCTGTTTTCGCCGCTGCCGGAAACATGTCCGCAGCAGGCCGGCCAGAATTTCGGGACGGCGCGGGCGGCAGCCCGGGGGAAGGGCTTCAAGGGAAATCACGGCGGATGATACCTTGGGCGGCGGGGTGAAGGCTTCGCGGCCCACTGCAAATTCCAGGCGCGGACGCGCGAAGGACTGCACCCATACGGACAGCGCGCCGTAGCGGCGGCAGGAAGGCGGAGCCGTGATGCGCCGGCCGACTTCATACTGCACCATAAATACGGCCTTGGCAAGGCCTTCGGCTTTCCAGACAATGTCCCAGATGAGGCGCGAGGCAATGTTGTACGGCAGATTGCCGGCCATTTTCCAAGGATTTTCCGGTGTTATGCGCCTCCAGTCAAAAAAGAGAGCATCCGTGTGCACGGGCAATGTTCCGGCGGCTCTCAGGCGTCCTCGTTCCGCAATCCAATGATTGTCCTTTTCAAGCAACAGCAGCAGCCTGTGCGGCGCTTTTTCCAACTCCCGCGTCAATGCGCCGGGGCCGGGGCCTATCTCCAGCAGGCGATCTTCCGGCCGCAGGGCGAGCAGGCCGGAGATACGGGCACAGATGCTGATTTCGCGCAAAAAATGCTGGCCAAGGCTTTTTTTGGCGCGGGGCGGCGCGGGAACCACGGACTGATTGCCCATCTCCGGTTACGGCCTGTCAAATCTGTCAAAAGTCAGGGACAGACCGGCCCGTCCCTGGGTTGCGGAACGCAGCGCCGTGGAGAAGCCGAAAAGTCTGCGCAGAGGGGCGCTGCCTTGCAGCAGCTTTTGTCCGTTGCGATCTTCCAGATTCTCAACCTTGCCGTTGCAGGTGTTCAGGGCGTTGATGGCCGCTCCGAGAAAAGCGTCCGGAACATTGATTTCCACGCGCATGATCGGTTCCAGCATGACGGGCGAGGCTTTGCCGACGGCTTCCCGCAAGGCCAGACCGGCCGCTGTGCGGCAGCCGGGGGCTGTGGTTCGCCCCTCAATCTTTTCGACGCCGGTCAAAAGCACGTCAATGTCCTGCAAAGGCCGACCGTCCAGGCCGCTTTGCAATACGTCGCGCACCCCTTCCAGGGCGGCCTGCAAAAAATGTTTGGGCAGAATTTTTTGCGCCAGGGCGGGGGAGTCCGGCAAAAAATCGCCCACGGCCACAAGGTTGCCCGCATTCCGCCGCCTTGGCTTCACGCGGAGGGAAACCGCGCCGTGATGGCGCTCCTTGCCCAGCTCCCTGTCAAAGACCGCCGTCCCTCCTGCCTCCCCGGCAACGGTTTCCCGCAGGACAACCTGCGGATGCCCCGCGCGCGGGTTGATGCCGAATTCACGGCGCAGGCGCTCCAGAAGGACATCCAGGTGCAACTCCCCCATGCCGGAAACAATGCGCGCTCCCGTTTCCTCGTCCTGGCGCGCGAGCAGTGTGGGATCCTCATCGGCATACCGCCGCAGGGCTTCATCCAGAATTTTGCCTTCATCGGCGTTGCGAGGTTCCAGAAGAAGCGTGATGACCGGCGGACGCGATTCTATGGCTTCCAGCAGAATGTCCCGGTCCGCCGAGGAATAGGTGTCTCCGGTGCGGGCGGAGCGCAGACCCGTCACGGCGGCCATCTCCCCGGCCATGACCCGGGGCGCCTGTTCACGCCTGTCCGCGTGGAGACGGTAGATGCGCCCGACGCGGTCACAGGACTTTTGCGATACATTGCGTATGGTGTCGCCTTCTTTCAGACAGCCGGCATACATGCGCAGCAGGGCGAGCTTTCTGCCGTTTTCCACAAGAATTTTGAAAACAAGCCCCAGCGGCGGGGCTGTGGGGGACTGGGGCACACCGATGACGTCGCCGTCCGGGGAATGGCCTTCCGGAGCGGGTATGTCCAGAGGAGAGGGCAGCAAGCCGCATATCGCGTCAAGAAGCGGCTGTATGCCTGTGTTGCGCAACGCGGAACCACAGAGAACGGGAGTGACGGCCCGCGAAAGAGTGGCCCGCCGCAGGGCGGCGCGGATGTCTTTCTGGCTGAAAGTGCCGTCCAGATAGAGAGGAAGAAAAACTTCATCGTTTTCGGCCAGCTTCTCCAGGAGGAACTCGCTCCATCGGCCGACCGCGGCGGCTTCTTCAGGCGAAAGATCCCGCGCATGGATGGTTTTTCCCTGATCCCCCGCGTCAAAAAGCAGCTTTTTTTTCAAAAGAACATCAAGTATGCCGTCAAAATCCGCTCCCTGCCCGGAAGGAAGGGTGATGGGCACGGGATTTGCGCCAAGACGCGAACGCATGGCCCTGAGCACGGCTTCAAAATCCGCTCCCTGGCGATCCATTTTGTTGATGAAGGCGATTTTGGGAACCATGAAGCGTTCCGACTGCCGCCAGACGGTTTCGGACTGCGGCTCCACCCCGCCGACGGCGCAGAATACGCCCACAGCCCCGTCCAGGACGCGCAGGGAGCGTTCCACCTCAATGGTAAAATCAACATGACCCGGCGTGTCAATGAGGTTGAGCGTTTTCCCCCGCCATTCGCAACTGGTCATGGCGGAAATGATGGTGATGCCGCGTTCCTGCTCCTCGGGCAGGTAATCCATGGTGGCCGCGCCGTCGTGCACTTCGCCCATGCGGTGGATTTTGCGCGTGTAAAACAGAATGCGCTCCGAGAGGGTGGTCTTGCCCGCGTCGATATGGGCGATAATTCCGATATTGCGGATATTGTGAAGCCGCTCGTCCATGCGGAGAAACTCCCGGTGGGTGATGTTTCAGAGGGCTCGCCTCTGCGGACAACAAGCCGCGCGCCTGGCGGTTCTCCGTTGCGGGACGGCCGTCAGAGGTTCCGGCAGGCGAACTCCCATGCGATCAGGATAAAACATTACCGCGAAATCGCAAGCCGGCGTTCCACCTCCTGCAGCAGCGCCCTGAAGCCTTTTCCCGTTTTGGCGGAAAGCGGCAGAGCCCGGGGCAGGCTGTCGGCAAGCTCCGCCTTTGCTTCCGGCCCCAGCGCATCCCATTTGTTGAGCAGCAGCAGAACCGGCTTTGTCTGAAGCCCCATTTCCGGTTCCGCCAGGATGTCTTCCACAGCGGCGATCTGCTGCAGAACATCCGGATGGGAGGCGTCCGCCACGTGAACAAGCATGTCGGCATCCCGCGCCTCCTCAAGGGTATCCTTGAAGGCCTCTTTGAGTTCCTCCGGCAGATCGCGGATAAAACCGACCGTGTCGGTCACGAGCATCGGCTTTTCTTCAGGAAAACGCATTCGCCGCGCCGCGGGGTCAAGCGTGGCGAACAGCTTGTTTTCCACAAGGCACTGAGACTGGGTCAGAGCGTTCAGCAAAGTCGTTTTGCCCGCATTGGTATAGCCGACAAGCGCGATTATCGGCATGGAGCTGCGCGCGCGCCGGTTTTTCGTGATGCACCGGCGGCTTTTTATCCGCTCAAGCTCATGCCGTATGCGCATGGCGCGCTCACGGGAACGGCGGCGATCAGTCTCCAGTTTCGTCTCGCCGGGGCCCCGCCCGCCGATGCCGCCCATGAGGCTGTCCATATTTTTGCGCCTGCCGGCAAGGCGCGGTCTGAGATAACGCAACTGCGCCAGTTCCACTTGGAGCTTTCCCGTTTTTGTTGTCGCGTGCCGCGCGAAAATGCTCAGAATCAACTGCGTGCGGTCAATGACCTCACGCTCGGTGCTGTCGGCAAGATTATGAAGCTGGGAGGGAGTGAGTTCGCCGTCGAAAATCAACAGGGATGCCTGCGCCTGCAGGGCCGCGACTTCCAGTTCCGCAAGTTTGCCTTTGCCCAGGAGCAGAGCGGGATTTATATGCCGCACCCGCTGTACGACGCGGCCGGCCACGGCGATTCCGGCTGTTTGGGCCAGATCCGCCAGCTCGTCCAGGTTGCGCATCTGTATGGACTGGGAGGCCGTGTCTACCGAAACAAGCAAGGCGCGCCGCGCCTCCGGCGTTTCAAGGCCCCCCTCCGCATGACGGGCGAATTCCGCTTCCAGGTTTTCAGCGAGGTCCGTAAAGCGCGCCTCCGTGCGGTCCCAGGATTTGGGGCTTTCCACGCGCCAGGGCTCGCCTGCGGGACAAAAAGGCAGCAAATGGGCGGTCTGCCATTGCACGGGAGAGCCTTCCTGGTTGACGGTGAGCGCAATCACAGCGTCAAGACGCAGGAAAAGCATATCCATGATGTCTTCCGTTGTTACGCCTTCAGACGTGAGATGGGTGTGCAACAAACGCAGGCCGCGCAGACGCTCAACGCCTGTGCGGGCGCGCGGCAGATCAGGGATGAAGATTCCCGTAGCCGTTCCGACAAGAACCATGCCGACGCGCCCCTTGCGGTCCACCAGCAGGCCTATCTGTCTGCCCATGGCGCGCGAAAGCAGGGCAAGCTCGCGGGCCTGTTCAATGGTGTAGACTTCCGTCATCGGGAAGCGGCGCTTAAAAAGGCGTATGAGCGCGGCAAGCTGGCCCGGTTTGAGCCCTTGCAGGTTTCCTTGCGGTTTGGGGATAGCGCGCTCCTGTGTCAATTTTGCTTTGAAGCGTTCCGTTCGCCAAGTTTCCATTTATCGCCGGGAAGCCACGCTTGCAGCATCAACCCAAGTTCCCGGACCCGATGGGTTTTGCAAGAAAGTCATTCATTATGATCCATGAATACGCGCAAGAGCGCTGCTCGATTTGGCGGCGTATTCAAAGTCGCTGCGCATGATGGACCCTCCGGCAGATATGTCGTCTCTGGACATTCATTCATTCTCTGTCTGGCGGCCGGTATATGACCATATTCGCGGCAGGAAGTCTATCCGGGCCAGTCGAAGTTATGGCGGTCCAGTTCACCGGCCAGTGCTCCTATCTCTGTCATGCCTATGACGGCGTTCAGGATGAAAAAAAGCTCAATCAGACGGTGGGAGACGAAGATGGGAGAGGGGTGCTGCTGTAAACAAAGCCGAATGGTATCCATAGGTTGAGTAGAGATATTCTGGCCCATGCGCCGGACATGAGGGCACTGACGGGTATGCTCTAAAACTCAAACTTCAGTTGCAGACTTCCGGTCACGCCTTCGCGTTTGCCTGTATACCCCTGAACACCAAGATCAACACTGATGCCTTTGGCGGAAGTGAAGGTCAGGCCAAGTTCGCCGATGCCCGTACCGCCTTTGAGATCCGAGGATGGAATGGAACGGCCGTAGATGGAAGACTTGGCTTCACCATCAAACTCATGTTTGTCTTGACACAGTTCAAATGATATTGAATAATCATTCAATGGAAACAAAAACAGCCACCAGCATTTTTGAAGTCCTGACTTCCGAGGCCCGGCTTGCTGTCTTCCGGTTGTTGGTCAAGTACGCGCCGGACGGCCTAGTTGCCGGGGAGATTGCCCGGATGTTGGACATCCCGAAGACCAACCTTTCTTTTCACCTGAAAACCATTGTCCACAGCGGACTTGCTAGCATGGAACGCGAAGGCCGCAATACACGGTACAAGGCCAACATCGACCTGATGTTGGAAACTATCGCCTATCTGACAGCGGAATGCTGCACCGGAAACCCTGACCAGTGCCGGAACTTGCGGGCGGAAAGCGGTGTTGCGCCGAAATTCTTGCCGACATGTTGTGAAGGCAAAAACCGTAATGTGGAGAATATATGAGTACACAGGCCAAAAACAAATCAAACGAACAAGTCATAGAAACCGTCCGCGCCGGGTACGCGGAAATCGCCATGGGGAAACGCGCCTGCTGCTACGGGAGTCCACGCAGTAGTCAGGCCGACCCCACCCGGCTGGCGCAAGCTGTGGGCTATGACGCGGAAAGCCTTGCCAATCTGCCGGAAGGCGCGAACATGGGACTTTCTTGCGGCAACCCCGTTGCCATTGCGGCCTTGCGAGAAGGACAGACCGTGCTCGACCTGGGCAGCGGCGGCGGTTTTGACGTGTTCCAAGCGGGCGAGAAGGTGAAAGACTCCGGGCGGGTTATCGGCGTGGACATGACGCCGGAAATGCTTGCCAAGGCCCGTAAGAACATTGCGCACTACCGCCAGCGCACCGGCCTGGACAACGTGGAATTTCGCCTTGGCGAGATTGAATATCTACCCGTGGCCGATAGCAGCGTTGACGTGGTGCTTTCCAACTGCGTTATCAACCTTTCCCCGGACAAGCCCCAGGTTTGGCGCGAAATATCCCGCGTACTCAAGCCGGGCGGTAAAATCTCCGTTTCGGACTTGGCCCTGTTGAAGCCGCTCCCCGACAACATCCGGGAAATGGCGGCGGCTCTGGTGGGCTGTGTGGCCGGGGCAGTGCTAGTGGAAGAAACCAGGGCCATGCTGGAAAAAAACTGCTTTAAATCCATCGTCCTGACGCCCAAGCCAGACTATGTGCGAAGCATGCAGGACTGGAACGATCCCTTGTACAAGCAAATAGCTGAAACTCTGCCCCAAGACGAGGAAATGGCGGATTACATTGTCAGCCTGTCCATTGAAGCCCGGAAATATACCGATGACGATTTGGCGGCCCTTCGCGGCAATACCCTGCTGCGGGCGCAAAAAGCCGCCGGAAGACTCTACCGGGAACTGTGCCTCAACCACGGCCTGGAACAGGGGGAAATTTCCGCAAAAACCCTGGCTCTTTTGCATCAACAGACCCAGGGTGCCGACACGCTGGAGCGTTTTCTGCTCCTCGCCTGTTCCGGCAACGCTCCCATACGATCAAGCCTCTGGAAAAAGCTGCACCATACCCTACGAATGCTTGCGCGTCGCGCTTGCCGCGTCAATAAGGCATAAAAAGCGACAATCTCAAGCGTAAAATGCCATAGCTGGCGAGAGTTTGGAGGTTGCCTGAAGGTGTCGGGCAGGTCGATAAAAATCCTCCATTTCCAAGATTATACGTTGACAAACCGCGCGAATAGTGTTTTCTACCCCTTGCAATGCCCGCGCGCCGGCAATCCGTTTTGCCGAAACATCATGCGGGAGGTCTATTTTCTTACTTTTTTGAGAGGATGTTTCATGTCCAAGTCCATTTTTGTCGGGAATCTCCCCTGGTCAGCATCAGAGGAACAGGTACAGAATCTTTTTGCCCAACACGGCACCGTGAACTCGGTAAGGCTTGTCGCTGACAGAGAAACCGGCCGCGGTCGCGGGTTCGGTTTTGTGGAAATGGCGAACGCCGAGGCAGATGCGGCCATACAAGCGCTGGATGGCTTCAGCCTGGACGGCCGCGCTCTGCGCGTGAATGAGTCCCAACCGCGCGCGCCGCGTCCGTCCCATTCGTCGCGTCCGTCGCGCTATTAGACTTCGCCCCGCCAAGGCCAAGACGCCCCGGAGTTTTCGGGGCGTCTTTTGTTTATGAATGACGGAAATGGCGGGAAAGGGGCCGGGCGGAAAGGCCTTGCCCGGCCCCCGGAGATAGCCGATGCCGTGTCGGTCAGAAGGTGAATCTCAGGCCAAGACTGATCTCATTGGCATAGGGGGACATGCCGAGGCCGGGCAAAGGCTCGTAATAGCTCAGCCCCACAAAACGGTAGGCAAGGTCGGCCGAGATGTTTTCATTGAAGGCATAGGAGCAGCCGAGCCCGACATTCCAGGCGAAAACGGTGTTCTGCTTGCTCTTGCTCCCGCTCAAGCGATCATTTTTTTGTCCGTTGAGATAAACATGTGCATCGAATGACGAATTGATGAATCCCATGCCCAGACCTGCGCCGATGTACGGGGTAAAGTCCGTGCTGTTGTGAAAATCCCAATAGGCGTTGAAGAACAGGGTTTGCAGATTCCATTGGGCGTCAATCTCGGTTTTAAGGGCATTGGTGTGGCGCTTGTCCCACGTCGTGTTCATGTTCGTGCGCAGGGCATATTCAATTTCGGCGCGGATCGGAACGTCGAATTTGGGGAAGAAGTCATAACCGACAAAAATTCCGCCGCCCACGGTGTTTTGCCCATGCCGGTCTATGCCGAAGCCCTTGGCGTCGTTACCTTTCGACATGGAGCCGGTGTTCTGAATTGAGTCAATGAATTTCAGTCCGCCGTAAATCCCGTTGACTTCGGCCGCCGCCGGGACAGCGAGGGCCACAACCAAGGCGCAGGCCAGAAAAATACGTTTGAACATGGGACAAACCTCCATTGGAAATTGTTATAAGCTGCCTCTTTAGCACGGGGCGGGGCACAGCGCAATATCTTGTCGCATTCGTTACCCAGTTGAAAGGGCCTTCACATACATCTGTTTTGCGCAACGGCCTCTGATCAGGGTTTCGGGCAATGGTCGGCCACGGTATCCCTGATCCCCCGCATCATATGGGGAAAATTGCGGGGATCCGCGCGGCGCTCCACTGTCCATTCCCCATAGTCAAATTGCTCGAACGGGATATGCTCAATAACGGCGAAGCGCTCCATAACGGCGCGGATAATGGGAACACCGCGGAAGGTGAAATCCCGCAAGACCGGTGTGCCGTCCACATACCGGCTTTGCAGAATCGGGTCATCATGAGGCATATTCTCCCGTCCGTCAGGGCAGAGATTGACCAGAAGGGACCAGAACTGCGGATCCGCGTTGTAGGACATGCTGAACACTTTTTCAGCGGCCTCAGGCTCATGGAGCATCCGCTCCAGCTCTTCCCGCGCGGCCTTGCGGGCCGGGACGACCAGCAGAGCGTCGGCGGACCAGGAGGCCGTGCCTTCATGAAACCATACGCCGGAAAGGCGGGTCGCGGCGTTCTGTATGAGGTGGAAATATTCGTGGACAGGCGTGGGGTTGCTGGTGATGCGCAAATCGTTGGCTATGCGGATGCGCAAGGCACGCACGACCGGCGACAGGCTCCTGCGCGCGCGTTCCGGCTGGGCGAAGGCAACGCCGTTGCCGCCTTTCAGCCGGGCGCGGCTGTTGATGAAAATCTCCACATAGGCCACTCCCCGGTAGAGACCGGAGGACAAAGGGGCCGTAAAACCGCTCAAATCGCACAGAATATGGTGGCCGACCACGAGTTGCGTGGCCACATCCTCCACATAATCCGGAATGCCGTTTCTATTCCTGTCCGCAGGCGGCGGCGCATGCTCGCCGCTTTGTTGATACACCACGCGGAAAAATCCGCGTTCCCAAATATATTCTCCCCTGCCGGAGTCGAACAAACTGCCGTTGGCCGGAGCCGCCGGTTCCCATGCCGGGAGAAGGGTCGCGCACAGGAGAAAGATGAGAGTTGTACACGAAAAAAGGGCAACGCGCATGAGGGCTTTCCCGTCTCCTGTCGCAAAGTCCGGCCTTCGGGGGACAAAACCGGACCGATACGTTCGTTTTTGGCGGGCGACGCGTGCTGTGCCCTATGCGTTCATCCCCGCCGCTTTTCTGATCCGGACGTAATACTCCAACGTTTCCCGAAAAAGTTGGTAGTCTCCGCTCCGAACCGGACCCCGCTTCATGGAGATATTCCGTTGTATATGCCCGTAACGTCGTCCTTTGGATATGCGCACCGGAAGGATGAATCGGAGCAACCGGCTGCTCATACGGACAGCATCGCTTTCCAGCGAGAAAAAATATTTTCTTCCAAAAAATTCTTTTTGTGCTGGAGCGAATTCCTAGCAAAGGCTTCCTCCCTGTCCTCATCTGTCAATATCATCAGCATTTTCTCCGCCAGCCCCTGGATATCGCCGTTTTTCACCAGATAACCCGTGACCCCGTCAACAATGATATCCGCCGGCCCATATTTGATATCATACGCCACGCATGGAACCCCATGGCACAAGGCCTCAAAAAGCGCAAGAGAAAAGCCTTCCGTGGTACTTGACAAGGCCAGCAACTTTGCGGATGCATATTCATCATTGATATTATGGAGATATCCTCTAAGAAATACGCTGTGTTCAAGAGATAGCTCCTTGATCATGTCCAGAAGCATATTTTTGACGCCATCGTGTACATTGTTTTCAAATCCGAAGATATGCAGTTCCGCATCGCGTACCGTCAACCGTACGGTATGAAATGCCTTGATTATATGGTGCAGTCTTTTTTCAACAGCCAATCTGGCAACGGCAATAATTTTATTTTTTCTTTTGGGTATGGATACGTCCACAGCCGACGCATAGGTCGGCGGGATGCTCAATAAGGGAGTCTTTCCGCCAAATCTCGCTTCAATATCCTTTTTTTGCGCTTCTGTTCCAACAACAATTCCTGAAAAATTTGATATATTATTCAATACATCAATATAACTAATTTTCAATTGCGAATTTGTGACATTTTTTGAATTTTTTGTATGTAATGAATGAATAACGACAAATTTTTTAACATTATTCTTCATAGAAAGGAGTGATTTTGCATATATTCTGTTTCTATCTGAAATCATGCAGTGCATTTTATCTCCAGAAATATTATTTGTAATACAATCAAGAAAAAATGCTATAAATTCACTTTCAGAGTGAAAAATATATGTTCTATCCATATATGATAACTCTATATAGGCAACAATTTGTTGATTTTCATTATTATATATTATTTCAATTACACGTCTTCCATCAGGCCTGAAAAAATTTGCTGATGTAATGGCATTATCGCGCAGCATGACTTCAGAAGATATAAAACCACGGCAGTCGTATATATTTCTCTTGATTTTTTTTCTGTTACTGTCAAAATAGTTGATATAAGAAATCTGTTTTTCAATTTTATCGAAGCAATGGATATACATGAGGTATTTATTGCCATGGAATATTCTGAAATCTTCATCCAACTTGGTAGTTTTACATAATAATTCGTCGTTATTGAATATATTTTCAAGGCAAAAAGGAGTTCCAGAAAAATCATTGCGGCAATTTTGAAAATAATCATATAGATTGATATATTCATCTGCATCAATCTCATAACTTTTCATAATATTATGTAGATTATTGTTGTATTTGCATGTCACTATCATGCATGGCAATCCTCTTTTTTTAAACAGATGAAATCTTTTTAAGACGGCGTGCTCCACACCCGTCAACCGTTGACCAAAGTCGATGTTCAAAAAGAATAGCATGCTTTGCTCCCCAGATGTTTAGTCCCATTACGGCAGCAAGCGCTCGGCCGTTTTCCGCACTGCTTCCAGCATGTACCTGTTGTTCCGCGGATTGCGCCGGTTCGCGTTGGACCAGCCGCCCCTGTAGTTGTTTTCCCGGTAAATGACATGCTCGATATTTCCGAATTCCTCCAGAATCGTCCGCATGATGCGCGCCCCGCGCATCATGTGCTTGCTGACGACGGCTTCCCCCGTGCTGTATTTCTGATGCAGAACGGGGTCGTCTCCAGGCAGCGTGATTGCATCATCCGGAGAATAATTGGCAAGCGGAATCCAAAGGAAGAGCGCCGCGTCATACGTCGCCGACAGAATTTTTTTGATCTGGTCGCCGTCATAGAATATGTCGGGAGGGCCGTTTCCCGGATACTCCGGAATATAGGGAAATTGCGCGGATAAGGGCAATTGGGAATAATCGACGGTTCCCGCGTCCGGCACGCGGCGTGGGTTGAAATGCTGGATCTCGAGCGCCTCGCCCGCCCACCGGGCCATCCCCTCAAAGTACCAGTCGTTTTTCAGCATTGTCATGCCGTCTTGAATTTGATGGAAATATTCATGGGCGGGCGTGACGTTTCGCGTTATGTCCAAGTCATTGCGAATATGCAGGCATGAGGCCGTAGCTCCGGGATCATACCCGTCATCAGCCGGAACGAGCGGCAGCGTCATGCTGCGCCCGCGGCCTCCGCCCATCATCCGTTTGTTGAAAAGGTAGACGTCAATATAGCGCCGGCCGGGATAGTACGGCGATTCCAGCGGGCTTCTGAACCGGGCGACGTCGCAAAAAATACGATGGGCGGCGAGAAGCTGCCTGGCCAGATCCTCAATCCGCATGGGGCAGTCGCCGTCGTCTCCCGGGGCGCGGCGCACGGCGTGCGGGCCGCTCTCCGTATAGAAGATGCGGAAAAAACCATACTCCCGCACACTGAACCCGCGTGATTCCCGCGCCCGGCGCAACGGCATGGGGGGCACGTCGTCCGGCGCGGGCTTTCTCCTCCGGAACAGGAGATATCCGAGCGTCCCGGCAATCATGGTGAAGACGAGAAGATTCATGGAAATTCCGCCGCGCTTATTTCGGGGGCAGACGCAGATAGCTTCGCCAGAATTCTTCGCTGCGCAACTCGTCCGCCCGCTCGCGCCACTCCTGGCAGACCGCCGCATAGCGGCCGCGTAAAAGCGGACCTATGCCGAACCAGCGGCGGAGCAAGTTTTTGACGCCAGCCGTGTCCCAACCGGCGGCATAGCCTGACTGGGCGGCTTCATCATAGAAAAAAACCCTGCGTACACGAAAAAGTCGGGATGCGGCTCGTTCGGCAACGGAAAGAACCGCTGTCGGCAGCGGAGGGAGCAGTCTTCCGTTAACGGTCGCTTTGCGGATCAACCTGGAAAAACGCGTCTCAGGGGATTTTTTTCTGCACTGTTCATAGCGCCGGTAAAGGAAAGGGTAGCTTTGTTTCTCAATGGGGCGCAGCGTTGGCGCTTTGTCCAGAATTCTCTTATGCAGATCCTGGGGGGACAGAGATTTGAAAGCGTCAACCCCGGCGCAGAAATCCTCAATGGCGTCCAGCATCAATCCGGCTTCTCCATAGCGGAACGTGAATATGTGCTCAAGCAGCCTGCGGCGCAAACAGAGCCTGATATTTTTGGGATCCATCGCCTGCCCGCGCGCGGCCTGTATTATGCATGTGTTGCGTACCCGGTAATATTCAAAAAAGGGCGGTTCCCTACCCACAGTGTCGGGACGCCACAGGCATAATCCGTTAAGCGTCATTACCTCAGGGGAAGTTCGCAGTGAAAAATCCACGTCAGCCATGCCGGTAAAGAGAGGTAAAGGAAGTTTGCCGTGAGTGAGCGTGCGGCGGATGGGGAAACACGCTCCCGCCTGCTGCGGCGCGATATTTATTTTATCGATGATCTCATTTTTGAGAACGTGCGGGAAACCGCGCAAATCAACAGACGGCTTTCGCGCGACTTGAGCTGATCCGTTCCAGCGCGCCCCGGAATAAATTTGCCGATACCGCAAATCAGCGTCCAAAGCGCCGAAGCTTACCGCCGCTTTCGCATACTCCGGTCTGAGCAGGGACAAAAAGTTGACGAGCCTCATGAGGATGTTCGCGCTGACAAAGCTGTCGCCCGGAAGAAACAGGACATGCGAGAACGGCAGTGTTTTGTGATCTTCCCAAATTTCCAGCAATCCTCTGGCGATGGCGCCCGCCTCGCCCGTGTCGGGATTGGGCAACAGCGCGCCGAGTTCGTCCGGCATAAGGTCCGGCGGCAGGCGTCCGCCGTTGTCGACCATATACACGCGGAACAACTTTTCCGTAACGGTATTGAAAGGAGGGTGCAAGATTTCCCTCAGGAGGGCAAGCTGGGCGGCGGACTGTGTTTTCTGCCCGCAGGCGCTGATCGCGACGGCGATCCGCGCCGGATCAGGCGCGGGGCCGTCAAGCAGCGTAAAGTATTCTCCGCCGTGCAAAATAGCCTCATCGGACAACGCGATGACCTCAAAATAGAGATTGGGATACGACTCCAGCCCCGCGCAAGGGAAGATAAAGTTTTTCGGCTCATATTCCTTGGGGGGAACATTTTCCGGCTCCAGTCGCACGAAAGCCTTTTCATCCTTTTGCGATGAGTCGCGGTAAAATACGCGGGTTTGCGAGTCGTCCAGACCGTATTTTTCGCTTTTCAGCACGATTTTGAAGAGGCCTTGCAGGCGCAATTCCAAAAATACGTTCTCCGTACAGGTGTATTTTTGCCACTTACCCAAGCTCAGGCAGTTAAAATATGTATTAAAGGACAAGCTTGCGTTACGGTCCAGACAAATGCTCCCCGCCGTTTCATCATACTGGTGTCGCCCTCTGGACCTGTAATATAACGCCGACTGTGATGTAACAGCGTAATTTGTAAAAAGCACTCTTTGCAAAGAGCGGCGGGATGATTGTTTCTCTTTTGTCATTTTCCCTTACGCGGAGTTGATTGTATTTTTACAGGACGCTTTTGGCGAAACGGCCGGGAAGCAGGAAGCACGCCAACCGGAGAATTTCACACGTGAAATTCTCAAAAATGCGCGAAAATACCGCGTGGCGTCAAAAAAATCCGCTCCGCCCAAGCCTGTTTCTTGCGTGGATTATCGGATGTTCTTTCAAAAATGGCACAGTGTTTTTGCAAATATTTCAAGAGGGACTAACCACCGGGAAAATCCCAAAGTGAGAACCTGACAGTAGCCATATTCGCCTTCTATGATGTGACACGGTACACCTTTTCTGGACTTTGTCAAAAACTGAATGACCTTCCAGAGGAGACTGGAGCGCAGGTGTAAAGTTCCCGTAAAATAGGTCCATTGCCAGGTAGAAGCTTCTGGTTCACATTCAAACCAGGAGTGAGTATGCGCGGGACCCGATTCAGCGAGTTTCAGATTTCCTGCCCTTGCCGGATGTGAGGCGCACTACTCCTGTTATGGGACCAAAAAACAGCCTTTTTCAGGCGGAGGAGTCGCCCGCGGCGACGGTCTGGGGCAGCATGACCTGGCGCACGTCGGAGAGCGGCATCAACTGCCCGCCTTCCAGGCCAAGGTACACGATGCCCTCGTTGTTCACCACGCCGGTCACGGTGGCGTCCACCACCTGATCGGAGAGCACCGCCTCACCCTTGGAATTGAGCAGGGAAAGACCGACGCTGTACACGCCGTCGGGCGCCGTCTGCCCGGCATTGTCCTTGCCGTCCCAGTTAAATTCGTAGGTGGCGCTGGCGCTCTTGGAGGCCACGGACTCGGTGTAGACGATATTGTTGCTCTGATCGTACACGGTGATGGTGCCGCCGGCCACCGTGTCCTGCGGGGCATAGCGGAAGCGGGTGATCGCGGCCTCGCCGGTGGCGGCGTCCGTCACCTTGCCGATGCTGCTGCCGCTCACCGTCACCTGCTTGCCGATATACGACGTGGCGTTGATCATCTGCTGGTTGTTGGTGGCCGTGGTCAGCCCCTCCATGCCCGTGTTCAGATTCATGAGCTGCTCAAGACTGGAGAATTGCGCCATCTGGGCAATAAATTCCTTGTCGTCCATGGGATCCAGAGGATCCTGATATTTGAACTGCGTTACCAGCAGCAGCAGGAAAGAATCCTTGTCAAGCACGCTTCCCTTCGTCTCGGACAGAGCGGCGTTGAATTCGTTGTTGGCCTGAAGCACCGCTTGTGTAGCTGAAGCTGACATTTCGTTCTCCGTCACGGCCTGGTTTTACGCCACCAGATGCAATGCCTGGTCGGCATATCTTGCCGTTTGTCCATGATAATGCACAGGCTGTTCCAAAATTTTATTGTCTGAATTCACGAATGAATTTCGCATATTAGCTAAAGCTCGCAAGTAGGAGGGATCGTCCCGGGGGGAATCTTTTTCCTGCCGGGCACCGGGCTGGTCCGGATTTTGCCGCTGACCGGCTTCGTCCCCGCCGTCATTGTTCGACGGCCCGTGAGGCCGCACCTCAATCCTGTCCACCTTCACGCCCTGCTGTTCCAGGCTCGCGCGTATGGCCTCGGCCTGACGGGAGAGCAGTTCAGCCGTTTCGTCCTTTTCGGAGCGGATGCGGGCGCGCACTTCACCGTTGTGCAAAGTCAGCGCGATGGAAATGGCCCCCAGTTCCTGCGGATGAAGTTGCAGATCCAGGCGCGTCGTTCCCGCGGCTTCGCCGCGCAGGGCAGCATACAGGTTTTCTTCCACCTGACGGGCGGCATGTCCGGACATGGTGGAGGAATTGTCCTTGAGCATCCGGGGCGTCTCAAGCAGCGGGGTCTGCGTCGCGGCGATATGCGCGGCGGGGAAAGCCGTCTGCGGAAACGCCGTTCGCGCATTCCGCTTTTCCGGCGGAGTTGCGGACGCGGCGGTCTTTTCGCCGTTTCCGCGCCGCCCGGCAGAGTTGTCGCCGGCGGGCTGCCTGCCGCTTCCGGCTTCGACAAAATGCGTCGTGTTTACGGGCCGGACGGCCGCAAGGCGGGCCGCGTTCGTATGCCGGGCCATCGCGGTTTCGATTTTTTCTGCGTCCGCGGCGGCCGGATGCGCGGCTGCGGCGCGGGCCGCGCCAAGTTGTCCGGCGGCCGCGTCGTCGACCGCGCGGACAACTTGGCCTGTCTGCCGCGTTGCCGCCGTTTCGGGGTTTTCCGCGGTTTGCGCGGCGGCCCGCGCGTCATTGCGGAGAACGGGCCCATTTTCAAAACGCGGTTCCGGCGGGACCGTTTCGCTCACGGGGAGGCGCGAGCCCTGCGCAACCAGACGGTCGGCCAGCCATGCCTGCGTGGGCGGCGTCTGCGAGGCGGCTTGCGGCGCCTGCGCGTTGCCCTGTTGCGGAGCGTCCCGGTACAGCCGCGCGGAAACAATATCCCGGCCCTGCAGGCCGGACGGGACGTTTTTGCCGCCGTTTTCCGGCAGCGGCATGCCCGCGCGCTCCGCGGCGGGAGCGGCGGCCGCGCTCTTGTTGCCCCTGTCGCGCGGCGCTGTTTTGTCCGCCGCGTCCATGCTCACGGCGTCGCTCCTGTTCGTGGCGCTCCTTTGGCCCACGGCGTCGCTGTGGGCGACCCCGGCAGGGGAGGCATCGTCATGGCCGCTCTGGCCTTCCTGCAGAACGACATCCAGACGCCGGCGGCTGTTTTGCAAAACGGTTTTTTCAATATGGGTTTTGGACTGCTCCACCTTGCGTTCCTGAAGGGAAGAAGCGGCTTTTTCCTTTTCCATGCGCGCCCGCGCCCGCGCGATGACGGGTTTCAGCGTGGCTTCCAGAGCCTCGTTCACCTTGCCCTGGCGCGCGTTTTCGGCGGCGAACTGCTCCTGGGCCGGAGCGGTCAGGGCATTGAACTGCACGCTGTTGAACAGGCCCGCCGCATGGCCGCCCATGGTGCCGGCAATCCGCCGCTGCGTCGCCGTGTCGAGCCCCAGCCCCTCGCCCAGGGAGAGCAGTTCGTCTTTGCGCATTTCCACGCCGCCGCTCCCGGCGGCGGAGGAAAATGTTTGCGAAATCAGCGTCAGGGCCGCCTGCCCCCTGCCTTCTTCCATCAGGCTCACGGCTTCCCGGGCGAGGTCGCCTGTGGGGTCGATCCTGCCGAGCAGTCCGACGATGTTTTCCCTGTCTTTTTTGTCCAGTTGCCGGGGGGACGTCATCTGCTGCAGGCTGGCCATGACCTGGGCGAGCGTCGCGCCGTCCGGCTGACCGGCCAGGGCGTCGAAATGCCTGAGGGCCTGTTCCGGCGCGCCCGCCTTGAGGAGCTCCCGGCGCAGTTCCAGCAGTTCCTTTTTGGTAAAGCAGACTTCGTCGAGCGAGTAGGTGACGCCATCCGTCGTGTGACGACTGTAGGGTCCCCACGCCAACGGTCCGGCCGAGTCGCGCGACGCCGCTGTGGCGGAAACTTCTTCCCCTCCGTCCACGGCGGCTACGGCTTCATGGAAAAAGCGCTGAAATTCGGCGGCCGCGCTTTCATGCTCGCCTGCCAGACCCTCAAGGGACAGCCGCGCGTTTCCGCCGGACGCGTTCAGCGCCTGCGGCAGAGCGTCGCGTCCTGCGGGAACATTGTCCAAGGTGGTGAAGAAAGAGGTTATGTCGGTAGGCAGAAATTGCATTGCGCGCTCCTCGCGTCCGGATATATTCAAGGAGTGTTCCAAAGTGGAAATTTTTGTATTTCAAGGGGATATATTTG
>JAISXC010000096.1 GCA_031270875.1 Desulfovibrio sp. | reverse complement strand
CGACGTCACTTCATGCGGTAGGTAATGCGCCCGCGCGAAAGATCATAGGGGGAAAGCTCCACCTTGACGCGGTCGCCCGGCAGAATGCGTATGTAAAACTTGCGCATTTTGCCGGAAATATGGGCCAGCACCTCATGCCCGTTTTCCAGATGAACGCGGAACATGGCGTTGGGCAGGGCTTCCTGCACCACGCCGTCAACTTCAATAGCGCCTTCCTTCGCCATATAGAGCCTCCTGTCACAGCCTGCTGAAAAAACCCTCACGGGCTTTTTCAAAGAGCGGTCGACGCAAGGGCGCTCGCGCCGGCTCCCGCAAAAATCGCGAGAGGCAGAATTGCAAAAATATGCCCCTCTGTCAATCCGGAGCAATTTCATTTTGAAATTGCTCCGGAGGCGTAAGCGCATAGCGCCGCCGCCCGCCCATGAGGCATAGGAGAAATTCACTTTCGCCGGTCATGCCGAATGGAGCGTTTCAAAAACAAAATGCTTTAAGGAGGCGCCGCAAATCAGGGCAGACGCATCTTAAAGGAATCGCTGAATAACGTGTTGCCTCGCTGAACCGCTACACTACCCTGCCCTATTCCACGGGCGTATAATCAATTCGCGCTTTCTGATCAGTCCGCTCAACCTTGAAAATCACAGGCCGTATGCCGTCATTGCAACTGCAGATCGCAACTCCCGGCTTGCGTATCCAGTCTCCGTAATAAAAAAGATCGCCGTCTTTCCCCATACCATGAGCGAGGGCAAAAACATATTGATAAATGGCCTTCCAGGCTTCGGCGCAAAAGTTATCCGGACAGGCGTAGTCGGCATAGAATACCTGTCCTTCCCTCAGCATCGGACATGAAGGCAAACCCTCAATACCGAATTCTTCCGCAAGTTCTTTGTCGAAGTTCTTTTTAAGCACAGTGATTTTGCATTTATTCATAAATAACCCTCCAATTGCCGCGATACCGGTCAGTTCATTGACTGGGAGCGTGGGGGTCGTGATCAGGGAACCTTCTCCAGACTGATGAGTCGTCTCAAGAAGTGGCGAATTTTGTACTATTTTACGGATGATTGGCAGGTCCACCTAATGAAGTGCCCTGCCGATGCGCTGTCTGAGTTCCCCCGCGTCCGTAAAGGTCATGGGTTCCGGACGGCCGATGATTTCGATGTCCTCCCTGCCCGCGAACTGCTCCAGCAAGGCCTCCGTCACATAGCATTCCGCGAGGAAAAGGGTGTTGGGGATGACGACGAGGCGCACCTTTTCCGGCGGCACGCTCCCGGAGAGGCAGCGGAACATGGTTTCCACGATTTCCTTTTCCGTATCCAGATACACGGGAATAAAGGCCCGTTTGGGGAACGTGGCGGTGAGGCTGTTCAGATAGGTGTGTTTGCGGTCGATCTTGTCCACCAGCCTGCGGGTGGTGAAATCCGCGAGGCCGACGCCGCAGGCGTTGCCGTGGGATTCCCCGGAAAGATCCAGCACGGCGAGATAGCGTATGAAGGGCTCCTGCGGCTCGGGTTCGCCCTGAATGTACAGACGGCCCACGATATTGATGTCTATGCCGGTGCCGCTGTAGTTCTTGCCCATTTCCTCGACGATGAGGGCGTCGAGCCGGGTCGCCGGCAGGGACGGCATGAGTTCCTTGGAATACCGCAGCAACCCCGCTTCCTCCCTGAGAAGATCCCCGGCGGGGATGGCCCTGATCAGCGCCGTTTCCTCGTACGCGTTCTCGACAATGCCGATGCCGCCGATCACAGGCATTTTTTCCAGAATCAGCCTGCCCACGTCCTGCAGAAGTATGGGCAGATCCGCGGCCTTGCCCTGGCTGTGAAACTGCCGCGCTCCCTGCGGCCCGCCGAGACCCACCACCAGCTTCTTGATCATGCCGCTTTCAATATCCCCCTTGAAGGATGTATGGGTTTTGACCCTGTTGACGGGGATGATCACATCCACCCCAAAAGCGGAATCGAGCATGTAGGCGCGCAGCCCCCGGGATGTAACGCCGATCTCGCGGCCCTCGGCGCAGGTGAGGATTTCCGCTCCCAGCGCCTCCCCGGTGATGCCCAGGCTGTCCAGCAGTTCTTTCTGCCCTTCGGGCGTGCCGCCGCCGTGGCTGCCCATGGCGGCCAGCATCACGGGTCTGGAGCCGGCATTGCGCACTTCGGCGATGGCGGCGCGCAGCATGGGGACGATGTTGCCGACGCCCCTGCTGCCCACGGTGATGCCCACGGTTTTCCCCGCGCCCACGTCCGCGGCCCGCAGCAGTTTCCGCATTTCGCCGGCCATGGCGGCCTCAATGTTCTCCACTTTCGGTCTTGGGAAGGTCTGGCGAATTTTCACCAGACGGGGAAGGGAAATGGCTGTCGTACTCATGTTTCCTCCGGCAATGGCTCGCGTCGCGCCTCCCCGCTTTTCGCGGGGAGGGCGGAGCGGTTTGGACAGTGAAGACGGTCTACAGGGGTTTCACCGCGTCAAAGCCCACGGCAAAAGCCCTGATGTTGAGATCGACCTTTTTCGGGGGAACGGCGGCGGCAATGGCCTGTTCCACGTTCAGGCGCGAGGCCACGGGCGCCACACGGGTCAGCGCTCCGAGCATGATGATGTTCGCCACTATCGGAGCCGAAAAATCGTTGCGGGCGATGGACGTCGCGGCAATGGAATAGCGCCGCGCGTCCACGGGGGACAGGTTTGTCACCATGTCGCTGTCCGCGATGAGGATTCCGCCCTTGCCCAGCGTTTTCGCGAAACGGTCGATGGAATCCTGGGCCTGGGCCACCAGAATGTCGGGTGACACCACCCGCGGGTACACTATGGGCTCATCGGAGAAGATAATCCAGGTCGCGGCGAAGCCGCCGCGCAACTCGGAGGAATACGCCTGGGTCTGGGTCGCGTATTGCCCGCCGAAAGTCACCGCGGCATTGCCCAGAATCGTTCCGGCGAGGATTGAGCCCTGACCGCCGATGCCAGCGAACGTCAATTTCGTAAGGGCCATTATTTCCCTCCTTGCGCGATTTTTATCGTCCGGGCCAGCGACTCCGTGAATTCCATCCTGTCCGCGTTCTGGAATTCCCCGACAATGATTTTACCCTCCCTGTCCCCGGCGGACAGAGTCTCCGCCTTTTTCACGGGGATGCTGTTCTTCTTGTACGCGGCGACCATCTGGCGGGCGGAACCCTGTTTGCTCGCGCGCCCGTACTGCACCGGGCACTGGCTGACCGCCTCAATAAAGCTGAAGCCCTTCTTTTCCAGGCCGGCCCTGATCGCGTTGGAGAGCTGCACGGGGTGGGCCGTGGTCCAGCGTGCCACATAGGAGGCGCCCGCCGCCCTGACCAGTTCGGAAAGGTTGAAGGCGTGTTCCGCGAAACCGTAAGGGCTGGTGATGGTCCGCGTGTCCCTGGGGGTCGTGGGAGCGGCCTGCCCGCCCGTCATGCCGTAAATGGAATTGTTCACCAGCACCACGGTCAGGTCGATGTTCCGCCGCGCGGCGTGGATGAGGTGGTTGCCGCCGATGGCGCTCAAATCGCCGTCCCCGCTGATCACCAGAACGTGCTTGTCGGGCAGCGAGGCCTTGACTCCGGTGGCGAAGGCCACAGGCCGGCCGTGGGTGGTGTGCAGGGTGTCGGCGTTGTACAGCGGCGTGGGAATCCAGGCGGAACAGCCTATGCCCGCCACAAAAACGCAGTCGTCCATGTCGATGCCCAATTTGTCGATGGCGCGCAGCACGGCCTGGGAAACCGTGCCGATGCCGCAGCCGGGACAGGTGGTTGTCCGCGCGACATGCGGCCGCATGTATTTCCGGAGAGGATGTTCGGTCGCTTTCATGCCATGATCTCCCTTATGGTGCCCACAATGTCGTCAGGCTCCTGAATCTGGCCGAGGAGTTTCGGCCCCGTGAAGCGCACCTTGTCGGAATCGCCCGCGCACGCCTGTATATACGGCAGCATCTGGCCCAGGTTGTTTTCCAGGACCAGAAGGTGTTTCGCCCGTTCCGCGGCGCGCCGTATCTCCCGGTCCGGCAGGGGCCAGCAGGTCTCCAGACGCAACTGGCCCACGGCAAGCCCCTCCCGGCGCGCGATCTCAAGAGCGGCGCGCCCGCAACGGGAAACCGTCCCATAGCTGACGATGATCAGTTCCGCATCGTCGGTACGCGTTTCCTCCACCCGCACGATCTCGTCGCGGTGCTTCAGAATCTTCCGGACAGGCGTGACGGAGTAGGCGTGCATTGATTCGGGGTCCGTAAGGTTGCGCATGCCGTGGGCGTCGTGGCAGGAACTCGTCACATGGGCCTTCAGGCCGCGCCCGAACACGGGCATCGGGGCCACGTCCTCATCCAGAAAATCGGCGCGTTCCAGCACCGTGGCCGCCGGCGCGGCGATTTTGCGGCTGCCGACCGCGATGGAGGAGGCTTCCGGAATACTGATGCGCTCGCGCATGTGCCCGGCAAAGCCGTCGGCCATGACGAACACCGGAACCCGGAAGCGCTCGGCCAGGTCAAAAGCCCGGATCATGACGGTGAACATGGCCTGCGGCGTGTCCGGAGCCAGGGCGATGATCTGGTAGTCGCCGTGGGAGCCGCGCGCCACCTGCACCATGTCCGCCGCGAGCCCGATGGACGGCACGCCCGTTGACGGGCCGAAGCGCTGCACGTCCACGATGACCAGGGGGGTTTCCGTGGCCACGGCGAAGCCGATGGTTTCCTGCATCAGGCTGATGCCCGGCCCGCTTGTCACCGTCATGGCCCGCCGCCCGGCCCAGGACGCGCCGACGGCGGAACAGCAGGCGCTGATTTCATCCTCGCTCTGAATGAAGACGCCTCCAACCTCCGGAAGCCGCGCGGCCAGATAGTTGGCCACCTCGCTCGCCGGTGTGATGGGGTAGCCGGCGGCGAAGTCGCAGCCGGCCGCCAGGGCGCCTTCGGCTATGGCCCAGTTGCCGATCTGAAAATGGTTTCCGGTGCGCACACGGGGCTCAGCCATGATCCGCCTCCTTCGGTTTCAGATCTTTTTCCACAATGACGGCGAAATCCGGGCAGATGTGCATACAGGCCTCACAGCCCGTGCACAGGGCCTCGTCCGTGCCAGCCGCGGGCAGGTAGCCTCTGGAGTTGGCTTCGGCCGCCGCCGCGAAAAGGTTCTTGGGACAGACTTCCATGCACAGGCCGCAGTCCTCGACGCCTTTGCACGATTCGGGAAAAACGGTTATGCTTGCCACAACTGCGACTCCTGATACGGGTTTATGGGCGTATGACATGCTCCGGACCGCCGTTGCGCGGGAAACAGCGAGGCTCCGGAGCAATTTCAAAGTGAAATTGTTCTACCGGGAAAGCGGCGGCGGGACGGGATAGTCGGGCTCGCGTCCTTCCAGCACGGCCAGCACATCCTTCGCCACCATGCTCATGTTGATCATGCCTTCCTCGGTATGCGCGGAGTTGTGCGGCGTGCAGATAAAGTTGTCCTGGGCGAAAAGCGGGTTGTCCGCCCGGGGAGGCTCCGGATCGAAAACGTCGGTTCCGGCTCCGGCGATGCGCTTGTCTCTCAGGGCGGCGCAGACGGCGGCTTCGTCCCAGATGGGACCGCGGGCCATGTTGACGAGATAGGCCGTGGGCTTCATCAGGCTGATGAGCCGGTCGCCCACCACTTTCCGGGTGTCCGGAAGCAGGGGCAGATTGAGGGAAATGAAATCGGCCCGCGAAAAAAGCTCCTCGGCGGTCACGCGCTCCGCGCCCATGTCCCGCTCCGCATGGGCATGGGCCACGGCGTCGGCATAGAGAACGGACATGCCGAAGCCGTCCCGCCCCATACGGGCGGTGATCTGCCCTATCTTGCCGAAGCCGTAGACGCCGAGCGCCTTGCCGGAGAGGGAGGCGGTGCGGTGTCTGGTCCTGAAGGCCCAGTCCCCGGAACGGACGGCGGCGTCGCCCGACCTGACGCGCTTGGCGAGGGCGAGGGCCAAAGCGAAAAAGCCTTCCCCCACGCTCACGTTGTTGGCCACCGGGGTGTTCACCACCGGAATGCCCCTTTCCGCGGCGGCGACGAGATCAATGGCGTCCAGCCCCACGCCGTGCCTGCCGATGACCTTCAGCTTCGGGGCGGCCTCCAGCAGCCGGCGGGTGACGGCGCCGTTGGCCCTGATGATGAGGGCGTCCTTGTCGCGGACGGCCTCCGCGAGATAGTCCTCCTCCAGGGAGGACGCATATTCCAGATCGCAGACGCTTTCCAGCAGCCTGGTGCCTTGTTCGTGCATTTTTTCAAACATGAGCACTTTGAAGCGGTCCATACGGCGCTCCTTGACGTTTACGGTTATACCGGGAGACGGTCTGCGGTTCCGCGCCGGACGCCCGCCTGTCCTTTTTTATTCCGCTTGACACAATTTTCACAGCAAGTATTATCTCGCCCATCGCGAATGTCAATATGTGAAAATCCGCACACGCGAGGTGATCCAGAAACAATAATCCCCATATAACCGGACAGGCAGCCTTGCTTTCGCAGGATGTTCTCCCCCAACCGCACCGTCCTTAGAGATAAACTCTTCGGAGAAAGTATGAAAAAATCCCGCCTGCTCGTTCTGCTCTGCGTCATGTCAACCTTTCTCTTCGTTCCCGCATTGGCCCGCGCCGACTGGAGGCCCACGGCTGTCATCCGCGTCCTGGTTCCCTACAACGCGGGCGGGCAAAGCGACCTTTACGCCCGGAAAATCGGAGCCATCATCCAGCAGCAAAAACTGCTCCCGGTCAACTGGCTGGTGGTGAACATGACCGGCGGCTCCACGCAGGAGGCCCTGAACACGCTTTACAACGCCAAGCCCGACGGCACCACCCTCCTGGTGCACCACAGCGCGCTGCTCACCCAGAGCGCTCTGGGCCAGACCAAATACAAACCCGAGGATTTCACCAGCATCGCGGAATTCATGGAAAACGTCAGCACCCTGTCCGTCCGCGGCAACGCGAAGTGGAAAAATTTTGAGGAATTCCTGGCAGAAGGCAAGGCCAACCCCGGCAAGCTGCGCATCGCCATGCCCGGCGTCGGCAACGTGAACCATTTCATGGCCCTGGACGTCCTGTCCCGCCTGAACGCCGCGAATTTGTTCCGCTTTGTGCCCTGCAACGGCGGCGCGGAAGCCGCCTCCCGCCTCATGGGCGATCAGGTGGAGGCCCGCTTCGCCCTGAGCGCCGACGCCGCCCGCTTTGTCCGCGCCGGGGACGAGCGGCTGCTGCTGATACTCGGCGTGGACCCGGTCAAGGTCTTCCCCGACGTGCCCACGGCCGCCAAGTTCGGGCTGAAGTCCAGCGTGGTCAACCGGATAGGCGTGCAGGGCCCCAAGGGCATGCCGGCGGACATGGTGAAGACCCTCTCCGCCGTCATCAGGAAAGTGACCGAAACCAAGGAGTTCAGGGAATTCACCGAGCAGCAGGCCAGTGAAACCGTCTACCGCGACGGCAAGGACTGGGCGCCCATGCAGCAGACCGACTTGAAAGCCATGCAGCAGATCGTCAGCCAGATAAAGAAATAGGCGCGTCCACGGGGCCGGCGGACATTCCTCCGGCCCCGCTTTCCCCGCGCCGCGAAGGAGCCGCCATGCCTGTTCAGGAATGCGTTCTTCTGGGCCTGCTGCTGTTCGTCGCCTTCATGGGATTTTTTGACCACCAGCCGGCCGCCTTTGCCCTGATTCCCGATCCGCTCGACGTCGGCGGGTTCCCCGTGATCTGCGCGTCGCTGCTGCTCGCCGCCCTGCTGCTGCGGGCCGCGCGCATCGCGCTGATCCCCGGCGAACGCCGCCCCCCTCCCCACCTGAAGCCCGTCATCCCCAAGACCATTGTCCTTCTTGTCCTGTACATGTTCGGCTTCAGCCACCTCGGATTCTATTCGGCGACAATTCTTTTCACCCTCGCCTGCCTGTACGTGTTTTTGCAGGACGAACCGGCCTCGCCGAAGGTCATCGTGGCCTATACCGCCGTCACGACGCTGTGCTGGTATGTGATGTTCACCGGATTTCAGTTGTATCTGCCCAAGGGACTGCTGTTCTGACGCGCCCGGTTTCCGCGGCGTCGGCCGCGCCCGCGCATCGCCAACGCTCGCCATGAGAGGATGATAGTATGGAGCATTTCCTTGACTCGCTTATCCAGGCCCTGTCGCTTTCCAATCTGGGTCTGAGCCTTTTCGGAGTCGTTTTCGGCCTGATTCTGGGCATTATTCCCGGGCTGACGGCCACTCTGGCGGTCATCCTGCTTCTGCCCGTGACCTACGGCATGCCCCCGGGCAACGGCATGACCCTGCTGCTCGGGGCCTATGTGGGCGGCATCTCCGGGGGCTGCGTCTCGGCCGTGCTGTTGGGCATGCCCGGAACGCCCTCCTCCATCACCACGGTTTTCGACGGCGTTCCCCTGGCGCGGCAGGGCAAGGCCGGCAAGGCCCTGGGAGTCTGCGCCGTCAGCAACCTGGTGGGCACTCTGTTTTCCTGGATTGTGCTGCTGCTGCTCGCGCCGCAGCTCGCCCGCATCGCCACGCGCTTCAACCCCCTTGATCTGACGGCGGTGCTCATCTTCGGCCTGACGACAGCCATCAGCCTTTCCGGAGAATCCCTGACCAAGGGCCTGGTTTCCGGAGCCTTCGGGCTGCTGGCCTGCACCGTCGGCACCGACCCCCTGCACGGCTCGGCGCGCCTGACCCTTGGCCTTGAATCCCTCCAGTCGGGCATCAGCGCCATTCCGGCCATGATCGGGCTTTTTGTCGTCGCGGAAATCTTCTCCAATCTGGCCAGCCCCCCACCCGTGGTGGACAAGCTGGCTCCCTTCCGGCAGAGTTTTCTGACTCTGCGGGAATGGAAGGACAGCGCCGTCAATTTTCTCCGCTCCGGCGCCATCGGCGCGGCCATCGGCATTATTCCCGGGGTCGGGGGCGTGCTGGCGAACTTTGTCTCCTACGATCAGGCCAAGAAGGCGTCCAGAGAGCCGGAAACCTTCGGCAAGGGGAACATCCAGGGGCTGATCTCCTCGGAAACGGCCAACAACGCCGTCATCGGCGGCGCGCTGATCCCGCTGCTCACCCTGGGCATCCCCGGCGACACCGTCACCGCGGCGCTGATGGGCGGCCTGCAGTTGCACGGCCTTGACCCCGGCCCCCTGCTGTTCCGCGACCACCCCGACATCATCTACACGGTGTACGCCTCCTTCTTCGTCGCCGCCGTTTTCATGTTCCTGACCATGGCCGTGATCGGCGCCCGCTGTTTCCCCCTCATCCTGCGCATCCCCAGAGTCTACGTGCTCCCCGTGGTGCTTGTGGCCTGCATCGCCGGATGCTACAACATCAACACCAGCATGATAGACGTCTGGGTGGCCCTCGGTTTCGGCGTGATCGGGTATTTCTTCCATCGCCACGGCTACCCCACCACACCCGCCGTCATCGGCCTCATTCTGGGATCCCTGATTGAGAGCAACCTGCGCAAGGCCCTGCTGGAGACGGGCTCCAGCCTGCTGCCTTTCTTCACCACCCCGACGCCCGCTTTCTTCCTGCTCCTGGCGGCCCTGTCAGTCGGCTTCTCCCTGTGGCAGGGCAAGAAAAGCAGGGCCGCCGGCAAGAACCGAACAAAAATCTGAACAAGGAGTTTCGCATGATTGTTCCAGAAGACCTGGCCAAGCAATGCCTTGCCGCGTACGGCCTGCGCCTCCCGGCCGGCCGGAAGGCGTCCAGCCCGGATGAGGCCCGGCGGGCGGCTGACCGGCTGCAAGGCACCTGCGTCGTCAAGGCCTTGGTGCCCATCGGCGGGCGGGGCAAGGCGGGGGGCGTGCGGCGGTGCGCCACGCCGGACGAGGCCGCAACGGCCGCCGCGGGCATGCTCGGCGGCCTTATCCGCGACCAGAGGGTGAACAGCGTGCTGGTGGAGCAGGCCATGCCGCCGGTGGAAGAATATTACGCCGCCGTCATGGTCAACCAGGACAGCGGCACCGTTGATCTGCTTCTGAGCCTGAGCGGCGGCGTGGAGATTGAGCGGCTGGCCGCCAGTGACGGCGACGCCGTACTGCGCCTGCGCGCCGCTCCGGGGAGGGATCTGCCCCTCCACGAGGCGCGCGCCTGGCTCCTGAAAGCGGGAACCGCCCGCGCCGCCGAACTCGCCGTTGTTCTTCTCGCCCTGTTCCGCGCGGCCCGCGACATGGACGCCATGCTTCTGGAGGTCAACCCTCTGGCCCTGCTTGAGGACGGCGGCCTGGCCGTTCTGGATTGCAAGCTGGAAGTGGACGACAGCGCCCTGGGCCGCCAGCCGGTCTTCCGGGGCCTGCGCGAGGCGGAATTCACGCCCATGGAACGGGAGGCGCACCGCCTGGGGGTTTCCTTTGTCCCGCTGGACGGAGAAATCGGCGTCATTGCCAGCGGCGCCGGCCTGGGCATGGCCACTTTGGACATGCTGCGCCACAAGGGACTGAGGCCCGCCAATTTTCTGGACACGGGCGGCGGCATTTCCGTGCCCATGCTCGACGGGGCCGTGAGCATGCTTTTGGGCGAGCCGCGGATAAAGGGCGTGATCATCAACCTTTACGGGGGCATCAACCGCATGCTGGACGCGGCGCAGGGCATTGCCGCCGCGCTGGAAAAATGCGGCCACGCCCGCCCCGTGGTGGTGAAAATTCTCGGCAATCAGCAGGAAGAAGCCTGGACGCTTCTGGAAAAACTGGAAAACGTCCATGTGTTCAAGGATGTGCAGTCTGAAAAAGCGGTGGCGCGTCTCGCCGCTCTGTTGGGGGTAACGGCATGAAACTGTTCGGCATAGATTACCCTTTGCGCGGCATTGTTCAGGGCGCCACCGGCACCGTGGGCCGCAAGCAGACCAAGTGGATGCTTGAGGCCGGCACCAATCTTGTGGCCGGAGTCACCCCCGGCAAGGAAGGGCAGGAGGTGGAAGGGCTGCCGGTGTACAGCCGGGTGCGCGACGCTGTGGACAAACTGGGGGCCAACGCCTCCGTCATTTTCGTGCCGCCCGCATTTGTGCCCGACGCCGCCCGCGAGGCCATGGACGCGGGCATCCGGTTCATCGTCATCGTCACCGAGTTTCTCCCCGTGCGGGATACGCTGGAAATCCGCGAGCGGGCGAAACTCATGGGAGTAACGGTTATCGGCCCCAACTGCCCCGGCGTGTTTGTTCCCGGGCACGGCAAACTCGGCATCATGCCCGCGAGCATTTTCACGCCCGGAACCGTGGGCGTGGTCGGTCGCAGCGCGACCCTGTCCTACGAGGTCGTCGGCAACCTGACGGATGCCGGTTTCGGCCAGCGGGCCGCCGTCGGCATAGGCGGCGACCCTGTGGCCTGCACCGGCTTTGTGCCCGTGCTGCAATGGTTTGAGCGCGATCCCGGCACCGGCGCCGTGGCCCTGATCGGGGAAATAGGCGGCTATGCCGAGGAGCAGGCCGCGGAGTTCATCAAAACGATGACCAAACCCGTCGTGGGCCTTATCGCGGGCCGTTTCGCCCCCCCCGGCAAGAGATTCGGCCATGCCGGGGCCATCATCCGCGCCGGCAGCGGCGGCCCGGAGGCCAAGGTCAGGGCGCTGGAAGACGCCGGCGTCCGGATCGGCATCAGCCCGGCGGAACTGCCCGACATGCTGCGCGACGCCTTGCCGTAGCGCGGATTTTTTCAAAAGGAGACGGAACTCTCCGGGATTCCTCCCGTCAGCGGTCGGAATAATCCAGCAAATCCATCCGCTCCGTCAGCCCCCCGAATTCGTCGGCGCGCCGCTTTTCATATTTGGCGAACATGGCCGTCCGGCGGATCTCCTCAAGCGTCGCCTCGTCTTCCGGAGAAAACGGGGCGTCGGCCGAGCGGCAGACATCCGCGAGATGATGGGCCTTTCCCGTGCCGTAGAATACCGTATCGACACCCTTGCCTGAAAGCACCCAGCGCAGGGCGGCGCCGGCGGCCAGCTCGGCGGCGACGCCGGCGGCTTTGGCCATTTTAAAAAGGTCGCCCTTCATGAAGGCTTCACGGGTGATCACCCCGAGCCCTTTTTGTTTGGCCAGAGGAATAATCTCGTCGCCGGGGGTGTGGTCGCCGAAGTTGAAATTGATATAAATGGCGTCAAACACACCAGATTCAATCATCTTTCGGTAAATTCCGGCACCGGAAAAGGTATCCGCTGAAGCAAACCGGATCAATCCTTCCTGTTTCAGATTGGAAATATTATATCCGATCTTGTCCAGATAGTCAGGATCGTTGTCAAATGCCCATTTCAGCGGTGGAATATTCAGAAAATCCAGGCGTTCCATGCGCATCAGTTTGTTGATGCGTTGCACTTCCTCCCGCAGGAGGTTCAATTTTGTCATACCGATGTTGAACCGATCATAGCCGTACGCCATGCGTTCCGGGCGTGTTTGGATGAAAACTTCATAGGGGGGAGGCAGAAGGGAAAAATTACGTCCCAGGGCTTCCTTTTCCGAATCCTGTGTGACGTCAAAAAAGTTCAGGCCCAAGTCATAGGCCGCCTTTAAAACATTCATTCTGTTCTCGCCGCCGAATCCGCCAAAAAGATAGCCGGGCGTCAGGCTTTTGGCTCTGTCTTCATTAAATCCTCTTGATCTCCCGTCCGGCAGATATTCATGCCCGCCCATACCGACGGCGGACACCTCCAGGCCTGTTTTTCCCAAGATGACCTTGCGCATTTTTTGCTCTCCTATGGTATATGTAGAGACTGCCGGCCAAAAGTCGACATGCTCCGCCCTTGACCGATGGTCAGAACAAGAGGTTCGGCACAAACAAAATCAGTTTCGGGAAAAAGATGAAGATGCTGAGAATGACGAAAAGAGCGGCGAAAAAGGGCCAGGCCCTTTTCAGATAGTCCACGACGGAACATTCAAGAACGCTGCACATGAGGAACATCACCACCCCGACGGGCGGCGTCAGAATGCCCGCGGTGGTGGTGGTGCACAGAATCAGTCCGAACACGACCGGGTCCAGGCCGACGCTTTTGGCCAGCGGCAGGAAAATCGGGGTGAAGAGCAGCACACAGGGGGAGCCGTCAATGAACATGCCGGCCACCAGCAGGCAGCCCACAATGATATAGGCAACCAGCCAGGGGCTGGTGGTGATGCTGGTGGCGAAGCCGGTGATGGCCTGGGGCACCTGCTCGTAGGCGATGCCGTAGCCGAAGATGCCGGTCATGGCGATGAGGAACATGATGCCGCCCAAGTCCCCGATGGTGTGCTGCAAAGCGACGCGCAATTTTTGCCAGGTCAGTTCCCGGTGGCAGACCAGCCCGACAAAGAGTCCGTAAATGCAGGCGAAGGCGCCCACTTCCGACGGGGTGAATATCCCGGCACGGATGCCGAACAGCAGGAGAACCGGAAAGGCTATGGCCCAGATGGCCCGCAGGGAGGCCCGTCCGATTTCCGCGAGAGGAGCGCGGCCGCTGCGCACGGGTTTGTAGCCGAAATGCCTGGAGGTCAGATACACCGCCAGCATGAAGACGGCCATCTGAATCAGCGCGCAGGTGAAACCGGCGGCGAAAAGCCGGCCTATGGACACCTGGCCGGTGGTGCCGTAAAGGATCATGCCTATGCCAGGAGGCATGGTGGAAGTGATGATGGAGGTAAAGCCGATGACCGAGGCTATGTAGCCTTTTTCATAACCGTTTTTCAGCATGTCCGGGCCGAGGACGCGCACCTGCATGGCGGCGTCGGCGGTGGAGGAGCCGGAAACCCCGCCCATGAGCGTGGCCATGGCCACGGAAACCTGGGCCAGACCGCCGGTCATGTGGCCGGTCAGCACCAGGGACAGCCGGATGAGACGCTCGGTTATGCCGCAGGCGTTCATCAGGTTGCCGGCGAAGATGAACAGGGGTACCGCCAAAAGGGCGAAATTCTGCGTCTGGGTGATCGGCAGCTGGATGGCCGTGATGAAGGGCATTTCCGTATGGACCAGAAAGAACACGCAGCCGGAAATGCCGAGGGCGAAGGCTATCGGCATGCCGATAGCCGCGAGGAGCAGAAAAACCAGCAGAACCCACAGCATGGCTCACCCCGCCCGGTTTAAGGATTCAGACGCCTGCATGGCGGACGCGGCCTTCTCCCCGGGCTCGCCGTCCCGGGGCTCCGGGAAGCCGAGACGCCGGATGAATTCGCGTATCTTGAGGACGCAGGTGACCATCATGAACGATGAGGCCACGGGAAGACTCAGAGTGATCCAGGTGTAGCTCAGGCCCTGAATGCCCGGAAAGGAGCGGATGCGCGTCTTCCAGGACAGATAAAAGCCGAAGCCGATCAGAACGCAGAGAAAAACGAAGATGATGCAGTAGCTGACGATCATGCAGTACGTCTGGATTTTTTTCGGCATAAGATTGATGAATATGTCCATACTCATCATGCGGTCGTCGCGCAGGGCCACATCGGCGCTGAGAAAGATGCACCAGGCGAAAATGAAAAGGGATATTTCCAGCGCCGCGTTCACGGGGTTGCCGACAGAGCGGGCGACAGCGGAAAAAAAAATCAGAAGAGTCGAGACGCACAGGGCGAACATGGCTATGGACAGCTCAATCTTGCAGAAATACGCGTAGAGTTTTTTCATGCAAGACCCTACTCTGGGGCGGGTTATCTTTCAGGCGCTCCGCAAGCGATGACAGGGAGGCGGCGCAACGTCCGCCTCCTCCTGCATCCGCTGTTTGACGAGCTGTTACTTCTTGCCCAATTCCTTCCATACCGCGTCGCGGAAGCCCAGCACGCCCATCTTTTCATACGCCGCCTTGCCGGCCGCGCGGAACGCGTCGAGGTCAATGTCCTTGGCTTCGACGATTTTGGTGCCTTTCTCGATCATGCCCCGCTTGGCTTCCGCCTCGTACTTGTTGATGGTGTCGTACGAAACCCGTCTTCCGGCCTTTTCAGCCTCTTCGTCCAGTATCTTCTGATATTCGGGCGGCAGGGCGCGGAACCACTGCGCGCTGGCGATGGGCATGTTCATGAGCAGATAGTGCCTGGTCTCGTTGACATATTTGACGACTTCAAAGAGATTGGCGGCATAGCCCCCGGTATAGCCGATTTCCGTCCCGTCAACAGCCTTGGCCTGGATGGCGGAATAAATTTCGACATAGGGGATGGTCACCGGCGTGGCCCCCAGGGAGCTGACCATGGCCTGCCAGGCGGGCGCGGGCGCGGAACGGATGCGCTGCCCCTTCAGATCCGCGGGCTTGCGGACCGGGATGTTGGTGAACATGTGCCGGAATCCCTGGACATAGAAAAGGGAAAAAATGTGGATGCCGCATTCGTCCTCCAGCCGCTTGACCAGTTTTTTGACGGAGTCCAGCTTGCCCAGCTTTTCAAGCTCCTCCAGCGAATCAATGAAATACGGCAGGTTCATGGCGGAGAAGTCCTTGACGTAGTTGCCCATGCGGGCCGCATCCGTGCTCTGCCCCACGGGCGCGCCGAGGCGCATCTGCTCAATGATGTCCTCCTCCACGCCTATCTGGGCACTGTGGAATACCTGAATTTCCACAGCGCCTTTGGTGCGTTCCTTTACCGCTTTGGCCCATTCCAGATAGGCCTGATGGTATGGCTCCTGCGCCGTATGCGGGTGTTGGAATTTCAGAATGATGGGCGCCGCCAGCGCGGCGGATCCGGACAAAGCTGTTCCAATGCACAGAAGGAGCAAAGAAAGAAATATGCGCATAAACGACCTCCCGGATAAAACGGTTGTAGAGAAAGACATCCCGGCCGCAGCACTGCCCCCGTTATATTTGGACTATTTCATTATACCCCTTTTGCGAAGTTTTGTCTATCCTTCGTTTCCTCAACCGTAATCGTTCTTTTGCCGGATATTCTCAGCTGGCGGCGGCGGCCAGCAGCATGGGCAGGTACTTGTCGCCGGCAATGGCGGCGCGCGAGGGCAGCACCATGGGCACGCTCCCGCCCACGACGATTCCCGCGCGGCGCGCTCCGGCGGAATACACCAAAGCCTTGAGCAGAATGTTGCCCGCCGCGATGCTGGGCATGAGCATGAGATCCACGTTGCCCGACACGGGGTTGAGACACTTCTTGACGGCCGCCACCTGGGAACTGATGGCCAGATCGTACGAAAGCGGCCCTTCCACCACGCAGTTCCTGATGACGCCTTCCCGATTCATGGCCTTGAGAGCCGCGGCGTCGCCTGTTTCCGGCATTTTTTCGCTCACATGCTCGTTCGCGGCCAGCACGGCCACCATGGGCTCGTCAAAGCCCATGCGCAGCATGACGGCCACGGCGTTTTCAAGAATGGCGCGTTTCTGCTCCAGGCCGGGAGCGATGTTGAGCGCGATGTCCGTAAGGACCAGCAGCTTGTGATAACCGGGAATCTGCACAAAGCACATGTGCGAGACGAGCTTGCCCGTCCTGAAGTTGCAGCGCTCCCGAAACAGGGTTTTCATAAGAACGGAGGTATCGACAAGGCCCTTCATGATCATGTGGGCCTTGCCCTCCGCAATGAGATCGGCCGCGGAGCACACCGCGTCCTCATCCGAATCCGCGGGCACGATGGCAAACTCCTCGGGGTCTTGCCCAAGCCCGGCCAGCAGGGAGGAGATACTGCTCCTGTCGCCCACCAGTATGGAATCCAGGCCGCCCTTGTTTCTGGCCTCCACCACGGCCTCAAGCGTATTGCCGTCTTCCGGCCTGACGACGGCCAGGGTTCGCCCGCCGCGCGCGCGCGCCGCCGCCTGGACCAACAGTTCATCGAAATTCTTGTATATCATGGCGCACCATACCCCGCCTGTCATATTATTTCAACAGGCCACATCCCGGCGGAACGGCAGTCCACACGGCATCAGGACGCGCGGCTGCCTCTTGACTTGCGGCGCGGCGCGGGTATTTTCCGGACTGGGGGTGAAAAATGCGAAACCGCAATGAACGTAAAGCGCAGGTCCAAAAGCGAGACAAGGCGCATCTTCCCCTGCCGGAATTTGTGGCCTTCGCCGCGGGGGCCGTCATTATGGTGCTGGAGATGGTGGGCGCGCGAATTATGGCGCCGCATGTGGGCACATCCGTCATTGTGTGGACAAGCCTTATCGGCGTTATGCTGGCTTTTCTGGCCCTGGGGGCCATGTTGGGCGGGCGGATGGCCGACAAAAAACTCTCCTCCGGCGTTCTGGCCCTGATTCTGCTGGGAGCGGGCGCCGGGGCTGGCCTCATCCCCGTCGCGCACCGGCTGTTCGGCGCGCAAATGATGGAAGCCTGCCCCAATGTCTATGTGGGAGCCGTTGCCGGCGCCGTGGTATATTTTGCCCTTCCCGCCACCCTGTTCGGCATGGTCACGCCCTATATCGTGCGCCTGCGCCTCAAGGACATCACTTCCTCCGGCGGCACCGTGGGGCGCCTGTACGCGCTCTCCACCGCCGGCAGCATTGTCGGGACGTTTCTGGGCGGTTTTGTGCTGATTTCCTTTTTCAGTTGCACGCAAATCCTCCTGGCCGTGGCGGCGGCCGGCGCCCTTCTCTCGCTCCTTGCCCGCAGGGGAAAAAATCCGCCCGCCCTGTGCCTTGCCGCGCTGGCGCTGGGCGGCGCCTTTGCCAACGCGTCCTATACGGGCTGGCGGATCAGGCAGGGCCTCCTGCCCACCGTTGAAACTCCCTACAACCACATTCGCGTGTATGAGGGCATCGCGCCCGGTGACCGCCGGGTGCGCCTCATCCAGACGGATCCGGGGAAAATACAGTCAGCCATGTATCTGGACGACCCTGAGGAACTGTACTGCGAGTACACCCGCTACATCGCCCTCGCCGGGCCGCTCTCCCCCGGCTTCCGGCGCGTGCTGGTGCTTGGCGGCGGCGGCTATTCCATCCCTCGCTGGCTGCTGGCCAAGGCAAACGCGCCCGAGGGACTTGAGGTTGATGTGGTGGAGCTGGATCCGGGCATGACAAGGATCACGCGCGAGTACTTTTCCTTGCCCGACAGCCCCGACCTGCGCATTCATCACGAGGACGCGCGCCGCTTTCTCAACAGAAGCGCGGCCGTCTGGGACGTCATTTTCGTGGACGTGTTCAATTCCTGGTACAGCGTGCCTTTTCAGATGGGAACCGGAGAAGCCGCGCTGGCCCTGCGGCGGGCCACAGCCCCGCGGGGAGCGGTCATGATGAACGTCATTTCGGCCTTCAGCGGAGAACGGGGAGCTCTTTTTCAGGCCGTTCACGCCAACCTGAAGGAGGCTTTCGCCGAAATTCACGTTTTCGCGGTTGACCCGCAAAGCCGGCCTGATGAAGTGCAGAATTTGCTGATTCTGGCCCTGCCCGAAAAGCGGCCTGACCTGGCGGTGCTTTTTTCGGGTTCCTATGGCGCCCTGCCCGACACTGTCCGGCGTTTGCTGCGTACGCGGATAACCCGGCCGGCAGCCGCCGT
This sequence comes from Desulfovibrio sp., assembly GCA_031270875.1. The sequence goes on along the minus strand of JAISXC010000096.1, from coordinate 10,023 downwards.
TGCGCCTCTGTCGGACGATTTCGCCCCGGTGGAGAGATACGCGCAGAAACTGCTGGACTGAGCGGAAACAGGGCGCGGGGACAAGAGAATCTCCCGGCGGCAGGCATTTTGCATGAGCTTCGGGCATGGATGTGTACAGCTATGATCCGTCCCTTGTCCTGAGCCTCATCCTCACCATCATGCGCGTGAGCATCGTCATGTTCATGCTGCCGGTTTTTTCCACGCAAAATATCCCCATTCCTGTCAAAGCCGCGACAAGCCTTGTTTTTTCACTGGCTGTGTGGCCGCACCTGGCCTTTTCCGGCGCGGACATGCCCTTGCATCCCTTCGGCATGGGACTCATGCTCCTTGGGGAAGTCGTAATGGGGCTTGTGCTCGGCCTGGCCGTCAATTTTCTGTTCATGGGAATACAAGCGGGAGGCGAATTGCTGGGCTTTCAGATGGGCTTTACCATGATCAACTTTGCCGACCCCCTCACCGGCAACCAGACGGGGGCCACGGCATTCTTCCTCTGGATGGTTTCCCTGCTTGTCTTCTTGACCCTGGACGGCCATCTGTACATGCTCAGAGGCTTCGCCGCGTCCTTCAAGCTGATTCCTCCCGGCGGCCTTTTCATCGGCGAGACGCTGCTCCGGCAGATACTGCATCTTGCCGCGCAGATTTTTGTGCTGGCCGTCAAAATAGCGGCTCCGGTCATGGTGGCCCTGTTCCTGGTGGAAGTGGCGCTTGCGCTTGTGGCCCGCACTTCCCCGCAAATTCACATCATGGAATTCGGCTTTCCCGTCAAAATAGGCGTGGGTTTCTTTTTTGCGGGGCTTCTGCTCGTCATCATGGCGGACAATATCGGAGAGTTTGTCGGCGGCCTTGGCGGTCTGTTTATCAATCTGCTGCGTTCCATGAGCCCCTTGTACAACTAGCCCCGCAATTCGTCCGGGAATGATTGCAGCATGAATCCCGCCGCGCGCCTGAGGCGGCGCAATGTCTCCTCCCGGCCCAGGAAGGCCATGATGTCGTTGAGGTGCGAGCCGCCCATAAAGCCCATGAGCGCGGTACGCAGCGGCGGGGCCACCTGTTTGAAGCTCAGGGAGTTGTCCGCCACGTAGCGGTTAAGACCCTCATTCACATGTGCGGCGTCAAAAGGCTCACAGGAGCGGAACACGGCCTCCAGGGCGCGCAGATGGGTTTTTCCCTCATCCGTCAGATGCCTGGCGGCGTCCTTTTCATTCAGGGCAAGATCCGCGGCGGGCACGAGCAACGGGCGGAAGCTCTGCGCCAGGGAGCGCAGATCCGCGGCGCGTTCACGGAACAGCACGCACAGACCGGCAAGACGTTCTTCCGGCACATCCCCGAAACCCGCCTCGCGTACAAAAGGCGCGACGCAACGGGCCAGCCCGTCAAGGGGCATGTCACGCATGAACCGGGCGTTGGTCCATTCCAGCTTGGCGGGATCAAAGGCCGCCGCCGCCGCATTGAGGTTGCCGCCGTCAAAATGGCGGACAAGCTCTTCCGGAGAAAAGAGTTCCTGATTGCCGTGGGACCAGCCCAGCCGCGCCAGATAGCTGACAAGCGCCTGCGGCAGAAGCCCGTCGCGCTGATATTCGATGACGGATCGCGCGCCGTGCCTTTTGGAGAGCTTCTGGCGGTCATGCCCCAGAATCATGGGCACATGCCCGAAACGCGGCACAGGCAGGCCGAGAGCCTGATAAATCAGCATCTGCCTGGGCGTATTGGAAACATGGTCGTCCCCCCGGAGAACGTGGGTGACGCCCATGTCGTTGTCGTCCGCCACCACAGCCAGATTGTAGGTGGGCATGCCGTCGGCGCGGCGTATGACCATATCGTCCAGCTCGCCCGCGTCCACGGCAATGCGGCCCTTGACCATGTCGTCAAAGACAATTTTTCCGGTAAGGGGAATCTTGAGCCGCACACAGCGCCCCTGCCCGGGGCCGAGACCACGCTCGCGGCATTTGCCGTTGTAACGCGGCTTTGCGCCGTTCCGGCGCGCGAGTTCGCGCATGGCCTCGACTTCTTCCGGCGTGCAGTCGCACCGGTAGGCACGGTCTGAGGCCAGAAGCCTGTCCACAAGGCCGTTATAGATATCCGCGCGCCGGCTCTGAAAGACGGGCGGCCCGTCCCAGTCCAGCCCGAGCCATCGCATGGAGGCAAGGATGGCGTCGGTGTATTCCTGTTTTGAGCGGAGCGGGTCCGTGTCTTCAATGCGCAGATAAAAATGGCCGCCGAAATGGCGGGCCAGAAGCCAGCAGAAAACGGCGGTGCGTGCGCCGCCTATGTGCAGGTGCCCCGTGGGGCTGGGCGCGAAACGCGTGACGACGTCAGGCATATGTTTTCTTCCTGTGGCGGGAGAGCGTAAATCCTGGCTGTTGTTTACTCTGTTGCGCGAAGACAGTCGATAATTTCAGCCTCTGGGGTGTTTAGTTCCATTGGCGGAAGGGCATATCTAACGACTTCGCTTTTTGTAAGGAAGCGGTGTCATCAGGCACTGGGGCGTACAGGCATTGTTACTGCCTGTACGCCTTTGTGACTTTGTTCTTGAGATTATTCCGGATAACGGCGCGATGCCTTGCCTTCGCCCAGTACCAGGGATTTATCCGCATTTAGAGCCGTCACGGTGAATACGTAGGTATGCGTCTGTCCCGGAGGCGGTTGCGGTCCGTCATACGATTTCAAAGCTCCTGCCGGAATGACGCCGCTGCCGGTATAGGCGACTGTGCCTCCTCCGTGATTGTGCGGGTAGTCCAGGTCTTTCATACGTACCTGCAAAAAAGCCGTCCCCGCTGGCACGTTGCTCACATGGATTTCCGGATTGGGACTGGAGAGAGAACCGGCGTTTCCCCGCCATTCAAAATTCACCGTCATCGTCTGGAAATTATCGGCCTTTTTAGCCACAGCGCAACCAGCCATAATTAATAATGAACTTACCAGGATGAGGTGTAAAATGTGTCTTGCCATGCTTCGCTCCTTACAATAAATTTAGTTAGAAGGTTAGTTAGAAGGGCATTTTCTATCACGACTTTGCGACGCAATCAACAGCCAGACAATTTCACTTTGAATTGCTCTAATTACGACAATGCCCCTGGCTACGGGCCTCGGCAAGCCCCTCACAGTCCCCAAGACCGCAGGCCGCGACAAAATCCTCGCACATCCCCCCGTAGTCGCCACGCAAAAGACGCACTGCTCCCCGTGTCCGCAAACGGTTCGCCATTTCCGCCACTTCCGCCGAAATGCCCGTAGTCATGAGAGCATTGAGATCCCCCTCGGCCAGGGCGAACTGGCGCAGGCGCATGAGGGCCAGGGCGCGAACATAGCGGGCGCGGTGCAGGTCCGGCTTCAGGCGCAGAGCCTCGCCGCACGAATGTACGCATTGTTCCGGCAAGCCCTGCTGCAACTGGGCTTCAGCAAGCGCCAGACGCGCCGCGGGGCTCTGCGGGGCGAGATTCACCGCTTTTTCCAGAAGCGGAAGGGCGTCGGCGTTTACGAACATGCCTTCCCGCGTTGGCGAGATGGTTCCCCTGACCTGCCAGAGCCCATTGAGAACGTCAGTCCGGGTGTCGGAAAAATCCGCTTCCACTTTCTCCGGCTGCGGGCTCAAGGAGGACGGGAGATCGACGTCGGAAATTCCGCCTGTCGCCACGCCGCCGCCCGGCGTCTTTTCCAGGACTGCGCGGATTTCCCCGAGCACCGCGCGCCAGAATCGCAAAAGTTCGGGGCTGCGCAGGGCAAAGGCCGTATCTTCCTGCAGGGTCAGACGCGGTTGAAGGACAACGACGACATGAGGCAGGGCCGTCTGCGGTTCAGACGGCTGCACCGAAGCCGCATATATGTGAGCTGCCAAGGCTTGCCTGTCCTCACGGGCAAGGGAAACAAAACGGAGGTCGCGCCGGACAGGCAGTTGTTCAGCCGCCTTATCCACGGCTCTGAGCCAGGCGGTCGCGCGCGCGCTGGCGTACGCGGCCGCCGGGGGGGTATGCGGGGATTCCGCCAGCCGCTCAGCCGCCATAAAAACTGCGGCGTCAGTCCCCGCATCGCGCGGGACATCCGGCGCTTCGCCGCAGTACGCGCCCACGGCGCCGGCAAAGAACACGCCCAGGACAAGGCAGGGGAAATTTTTATTTTTTGCCTTCAACGCTTTGCACGATTTTGCGCGCCACAGGTTTGACGAGATCCCGCAGAGTGTCCAGCAGCAGATTTTCAGCGGCCGAACTTGTGGGCAAACCTGTCCGCGACTGGGCTGAGTTGAAGGAATCCTTCAGGATGCGTTTCTGACGGTTGGCAAGAAAGTATGTGACGCGCAATTCCGTGGAGAGTTCCGTGGCTGAAACTTCCTTGAGCCAAAGGGTGTTCAATTCGCCTGTGACCATGTAATCCGGGTTGCCGTTGCGCGCCTGCTTGAAGGTGGTGGCATAGGAAATCTGCATGCCGTTACGCCCAAGCTCGTCCGCAAGGGCGCGGCTTACCCAGTCCGCTGTATTGTCGCTGGTGACAAAGGCGCTGTTGTCCCGGCGCACGCCGAGGCTTGTACGGTCGGAGCGGTTGTCGGCAAAGGTGACAACGCTTATGCTCGGCGCATTGGGCGCGGGCAGAACCGCCGCGTCCAGCGGCGGCTGCGGCAGCAGACGCACATTGTTGCTCGGCCCGCACGCCGCGAGGAACAGGGCAAAAATCAGCGGGAGCGGCAGAGCAAGACGGGTATGATTCATGATGACCTCTCGCGGGGTTAAAGCGGATGCGGAAAAAAGTCTGACGATTCTCTTGATTATATCTAGAATACGCTGTTCTTGCAAGAACTTCCTGACGGCAATTCCCGTGCCTTGTCGCGAAAGCGAACTTTACAATTCCCGCCTTGTCGGCTAAAATAGCGTAAAAAAGAGCGGGGGCCGGCCGTTTCCGTTCTTTTACCCGTCCGGCTTTCACCCGCTGTGGGTCTGGCCATTCCCCTACGGACGGGTTTTAATTCAGGGATTTTACAGCTTATTTCCGCGCCGGCGTCGACGCGAAAAAAAGCCGGAGCAGGCATGGACAAGGCGCAAAAGGAAATTCTTCAGGTCGCCAAGGAATTGACCGCCAAATTTATTGAAACCCGCACCATTTCACCCAACAACTTTGCTGAAATCTTCCCGATGATATACAAAGTTGTCAGCAAAGCTGTCCCTCACGGCGAGACGGGCGAGGAAAAGCGCAAAGGCAAGGCATAAGGGTGGCGGCCACGCACGACAGCGCCGTTGCCGGCATGTTCAGCCGCATCGCGCGATTCTACGATCCGCTCAACCATCTTCTGAGCCTTGGCCTTGACAGGCATTGGCGTGTTGTTTTGGCCCGAAGGGCTCTTGAAAAAGGCGGGACGACGGCTCTGGATCTGGCCGCCGGAACTCTGGACGTTTCCCTGATCATGCGCCGCCTGCAACCGGAAGTCGTCGTCGCCGCCGTTGACTTCTGTCCGGCCATGCTGGCGCGTGGCCGCCGCAAACTCCGCAGGGAAAACATCCGGAGTGTGCTGCCCGTCATCGCCGATGCGAAACGCCTGCCTGTGAGGACCGATTTCGCCGACTGCCTCACCATGGCTTTCGGCATACGCAATATTCTGCCGCGCCACGCCGCCTACGCGGAAATGCTGCGCGCGCTCAAGCCCGGAGGACGGGCCTGCATTCTGGAATTCGGTTCCGGACGCGAGCGCATCTGGGGAGGAAAGTACAATTTTTATCTGGAGGCCATCCTGCCCCGCATCGGGCGCATGATTTCCAGAGACAGGGCCGCTTACAGCTACCTGGCGGAAAGCATCCGCGCTTTTCCCACGGCGAGGGAACTGGAGAGGGAGCTTCTGGAGGCGGGCTTTGCCCGCGTCTGGCATCAAAAGCTCACTTCCGGCGTTGTCTGCCTGCACGTGGCGGAAAAAGCGGGATGGTCCGCCGGGCGCGCCGCAAACAAACTATCCGGAATAACGCAATATGGTACGCTTTGAAGATTTGCTTGAACGACGGGTTCCCCTGGCCGTTGCCGGCCTCGGCTATGTGGGGCTGCCGCTGGCGGTGGCTCTTTCGCGGCATGTTGATGTCATCGGTTTCGACATCAGCGAAACCCGCGTCGCGCAACTGCGGAATGCGCGGGACAGCACGCGGGAAGTCAGCCCCGAGGAGCTCGCTTCGGCCAGAGTGACCTATACCTCCGACCCTGTCCTGCTCAGGCAGGCCGGCGTCATCATTGTCGCCGTGCCCACGCCGATTGACGACCACCGCTCGCCGGATCTGCGGCCCGTGGTGGGCGCGAGCATAACCGTGGGAAAAAATCTTTCCGGAGGCGCTGTTGTGGTGTACGAGTCCACCGTTTATCCCGGTCTGACAGAGGAAGTCTGCGTGCCGCTGCTGGAACGGGAGTCCGGCCTGCGCCTGGGGGAAGGGTTCACCGTGGGCTACTCCCCGGAGCGCATAAACCCCGGCGACAAGGTCCACACCCTGCAAACCATCACCAAAATTGTCTCCGGTTCTGACAAGGCCACGGCCGATCTGCTGGAGCGTCTTTACGGCACAGTGGTCGCGGCGGGCATACACCGCGCGTCTTCCATAAAAGTTGCCGAAGCCGCCAAGGTTATTGAGAATACCCAGCGCGACCTGAATATCGCCTTGATGAATGAACTTGCCGTGCTTTTCGGCCGCATGGGCATTGACACCATCGAGGTGCTGGACGCCGCCGGCAGCAAGTGGAACTTTCTGCCTTTCCGGCCCGGCCTTGTGGGGGGGCACTGCATCGGCGTTGACCCCTATTACCTGACCTTCAAGGCGGAAGAACTCGGTCTGCATCCTGAAGTGATTCTGGCCGGCAGACGCATCAATGACGGCATGGGAAAATACGTGGCCGAATGCGCCGTCAAGCGCCTCATCAGGGCCGGCCGCGTGGTCAGCGGGGCGCGGGTGGGAATTCTGGGCTTCACGTTCAAGGAAAATGTGCCGGATCTGCGCAACACGCGCGTGGTGGACGTGGTGCGCGAGCTGGAGGACTACGGCGTCACCGTGCTCGTGAGCGACGGGCAGGCCGATCCGCGGGAAGCTCTTGCCGAATACGGTCAGGAACTCCTGCCGCTCGCGCAACTGCGCGGTCTTGACGCCCTGATCCTGGCCGTGCCCCACAGGGAATACTCCACCCTCGGGCCGGCGCGGCTCAAAAGCCTGTTTGCCGACCCCGTCAACGCGGTGCTGCTGGATGTGAGAGCCTTTTTTGATCCCGCCGCCATGCGGGCCGCCGGCTTTGATTACTGGAGACTCTGATGCCCCTGCTGATTTGCGCGCCCACGGCCGAGGAACTCGCGGCCCTGCTGCCGGGCATCGCGCCGGAAGACGCGCCGGAGGCGCGCCTCATCCCCGCGCGTCTGAAACAGGGACCGGCCCTTGCCTGCGTTGTCGGCGTGGGCCCCGTCAACGCCGCTCTGGCCATGGGCGAGGCCCTTGTCGGCGCAAGAAGCGCGGGAACGCCCGTTACAGCCGTACTGCTGGCCGGTCTCGCGGGCGCTTTTGATCTCGCGCGGCTGCCCCTGCGCAGCCTTTGCCTGGTAAGGGAAGAAATCTGGCCGGAATACGGACTGCACGACGGCACAAGCGTGACGGCGCGGGCCTTCAGTTTCCCCCTCTGGCGGCGCGCCGCGCATGACGGCGGAGACGTGTACGACCGGCTACCCCTTGCGGCTCCGGAGGCTGTCGGGTTTTCCCCAAAAAGCGGCGTTCTGGCGGAGGTCCTCTCCCTGACTGTGGCGGGCGTGAGCGCTTCGCTCGCGCGGGCGGGCGATCTCTCGCGACGTTACGGAGCCGACCTGGAAAATATGGAAGGCTTTGCCGTGGTGTATGCCTGCGCGCGCCACGGCGTCCCCTGCATGGAGATACGCGCGGTGTCCAACAAAGTCGGTCCGCGCGCCAGAGAGGAAAAGGATTTTCCCGGCGCTCTGCGGCGTCTTGCTCAAGTATTGCCGGTACTTGAATCGCCATGAAAAAACTCAAGGCGGCTTTTGCGACGGAACTGCCGCGCATTGACGCGGCTCTGGCCGTTGCGGTGGAAGAACTGCCCGCTCCCGTGCGGCCCATAGCCCGGCATATACTGGACGCCGGCGGAAAGCGCCTGCGTCCTTTTCTGACCCTGCTTTTTGCGCGCCTGCTCGGCCCTGCGGAGACGGACAGTCACCGCCTTGCCATAACTCTGGAGCTGCTGCACGCCGCCACACTGCTCCATGACGACGTGCTGGACAACGCCCGGAGCCGCCGCGGCAAGGCCGCGGCCCACACCGTTTTTGACGTGCCCGCCGTTATTTTGGGCGGGGACGCGCTCCTTTCCCACGCCAACGCCATTGTGGCATCCTTTGGCGACACGCGCATGACGCGCTGCTTTTCCGAAGCCACCAGCAGCGCCGCCGCCGGGGAAATTCTGGAAATCGCCGCAAAGGGGCGCACGGACGTCTCCCGGCGGGAATATGAAGACATGGTGCGCGGTAAAACAGCCTGGCTCATCCGCGCCGCGTGCGAAATGGGGGCCCTCGCCGCCGGCGCCGACCCGGCGGGAGTCCAGGCGGCCGCCGCGTATGGAGAAAATCTGGGCATGGCCTTTCAACTGGTGGACGACGCCCTGGATTTCGCGCCGGAGGAAATTACCGGCAAGCCGACGGGCGGCGACGCGCGCGAAGGCAAGTTTACTCCTCCGCTGCGCCTGTACAGGCAATCTCTTGCGGATGAGGAACGCGCCGCTTTTGACGCCGCCTTCGCCGGCGGCCTCCTGACTGAAAACGACGCCGCGGCCATTGCCCGCCGCATCAGGAAGACAGGCTATGACGCGCAAACCCGCAATGAAGCGCAATGTTATCTGCATTCCGCCCTCGCGGCGCTGACCGGCATGCCCGAAGCCGCCGAACTCTCCCTGTTGCGCGATATATGCGTTTACGTGCGCGAAAGGGAAAAATAATTGTCTTGCGCTGCGCATAGTTTTGACATAATTTTATTGTGCCGATTACCGGCTGAACGGCGCGTGGAAGCGGGCCGTGTTTTCTCTCCGCAATCCGCTTGAATCAACCATGACGGAGGCCTGTGATGATTGAAATGTACACTGCCTCGACTGCGGAAATTGACGAGGTCGATGACGCGGTAAAAGAAATTCTTGATCAGTTTCCGCTCAAATCACTGAAGAAAAATTCTGTCGGCATTTTGTACTGCTGCATGGATTTTATTGAGACAGGCGTCGTCAGCGCCCTGGACAAGGCTCTTCCCTTCAGCGTGCTCGGCATGACCACCATGGCAAGCTCCGACAACAAGAACCTCGGCATGTACAATCTCAGTCTTGCCGTGCTGACAAGCGATGATGTCCTTTTTGAGACGGTCGTCACCGATCCCCTGTCTTCCGGCGATTACAGGGAAAAAATCGCCGCGGCGTACAATCGGGCGCGCGCCGGGCTGCCCGGAGACCCCGCCTGCATATTGGCCTTCATGCCCTACACTCCCGATATCAGCGGCACGGAGCTCACCGCGTCACTGGACGCGATTGCCGGCGGCATTCCCATTTGGGGCGGCGTGACGGTGAGTCTGGACGTGTACAATGGTCCCTGCTGCACCATACTTGAAGGGCGGGCCCAGGAAAAGGTTCTGGGCATGATCCTGGTGCACGGCCCCGTAACGCCGGAGTTTATCGTCGCTTCCATTCCCGAGAAAGACATATTTTATGAAAAGAGGGCAATCATCACCTCTTCGGAGAATTGCATTCTGCGCACTGTAAACGACGTGCCGGTACTGCAGTTTTTTGAAAGCATCGGCATGACAGTGCGGCCGGAAGCCAGCGCGACATTGCCCTTCATCGTGGATTACAGGGACGGCTCCACTCCTGTGGCTCTGGGCATTTCTTCCGTTCTGGAAGACGGCAGTGTTCTGTGCGGCGGTCCCGTTCCGCAGGGTTCCCTTATCGCCATGTGCGAGCTCACCAGAGAAGGCATATTGGCAACCACCCGTCAGAGCGTGGAGAAAATCCTGCGACTCAAAAAGAACG
>JAISXC010000076.1 GCA_031270875.1 Desulfovibrio sp. | reverse complement strand
GCCCTGGAATCAACAATTACCTGCTACCGCCGCAAGCCGAAAGGAAAAGAATGATGGATGCCGCACCGGATGTCATAGCAGGGCTTGTCGCCCTGGCCAAAGGTCTTGAGGATTTGGGGGTGCCCGGCCTGTTTGCCCTGCTCATGCTCGGCCCGTTGATGACGGTGATCGCGGTGTTCGCCCTGGACTTTCTCCGCCGCCGTCACGACCGCAGGGAAGACGAGGCGCGCCGCGCCGAGGGCAAGGCCGACCGTGAGCTGGTGCTTACCCTCGTCGAGCGCAACCGGGCGGAAAATGCCGCCCTGGAAGAACGGCACCGCGCGGAAACTGTAGCTATATTGCGGGATTTGGGTGAAAAACATGCCGAAGTGACGCAATTCTACAAGGATAACGTCGAACTTGTGAAGTCAACGCAACGCATGGCCGGCGATATGCGCGACCTTGTCCTGAACAATACACGGGCGATGGAACGACTATCCAACGCTATAGAGGCAAACTTCTATTGCCCGATTGTACGGGAACATGCAGGCAAAAAGTGAGGGACTATGAGAGAACGCCACGAAATGCTCGGTGAACGGGCGGAACTCAAACCGAAACAGCTGCGGCTCCGCATCGAATGCGAAGCCCTGCGGGATAAACTGCGCACGGCCCTGCCCCCGCATGAGGAAGTGGACGGTCTGAGCGGCGAAACAATCCTGAACACCGCCATAGCGCTCCAGACAAGCCTTGATGAACTGGCCGGCCTGAACCGCAAGATAACGATCCTCGAACAGCAACTCGGCATCAGTAAATAGGCGGGCGCTATGGGTTGGGAACACGAGGCGGAAACTGTCTGGCAGGCGCAGGAACTCTACTGCGTCGACCGGCTGTCCTTTGACGCCGTTGCCAAAGCAACGGGCGTTGCCGCGTCAACCCTGAAACGCTGGTCGCAGACATACGGCTGGCAGGAAAAACGGGAGGAAATCGCCCGCGCCGAGGCCGACATCCGCGTCGACAAGGTCATGGCCCGCGCCCGCACCCTGAAAGCCCTGCTGGACAAGCCCCGCGCCGACATGGCTTTCGCCGTCTCCGCTTTGGAAACCTTGGCGCTCAAAGAGGCCGAAATTGCCAAACAGAACGCGATCCGCAATGATTCCGCCGCCCTCCCCCCGGAAATTGCCGTAAACACCCCCGCCGAGGCGGTAGCCGCGCTCCGCAAAGCCGTTGAGCAAAAGCTGGCCCTGCTCCTGACGCGCCCTGAAAACGTGGACCTGCGCGCCGTGCAGGAAGTCCAGAAGTGCCTTGCCCTGGTCGGACAACTTGAAGCGGCTTACGGCGGCGGCGCGGAAAAGGATAAGCCCAAGGCGCTGTCCGAGGAAAATTTACAGGCGATCCGCGCCGTGCTTGGGGCATGACATGCGCGACAGTGACGACATTTTCCTGCCCTACCAATCCCGCTGGATTGCGGACAAATCCCATGTCAAGGTCTGCGAAAAGAGCCGGCGCATCGGACTGACCTGGGCGCAGGCCGCCGACGATGTGCTGCTCGCCGCCTCCGGCTCCGGCATGGACGTTCTCTATATTTCCTTCAACCAGGACATGACGCGGGAATACATCGACGCCTGCGGCGAATGGGCGAAGCGTTTTGACGCCGGAGTGCGCGCCCTGGGCGAGGAGGTGCTGAAAGACGGCGACGAGCGGGAAATCAAGGCTTTCCGCATTGATTTTGTTTCCGGAAACAAGATTCTGGCGCTGAGTTCCCGCCCGTCCAACCTGCGCGGCAAACAGGGCCGTGTCGTCATTGACGAAGCCGCCTTCGTGGAAGACTTGGGCGAAATTCTCAAGGCCGCCCTGGCCCTGCTCATGTGGGGCGGGCAGGTTGTGGTCATTTCCACGCACAACGGCGCGGACAACGCTTTTAACGAGCTTGCGCAGGACGTGATCGCCGGGCGGCTTCCCTACAGCCGGCACAGAATTACCCTGGACGACGCCCTTGCGGACGGCCTGTACCGCCGCATCTGCCGCGTCACCAAAAAAGCGTGGACCCCGGAAGCCGAGGCAGCGTGGCGCGACGATCTCGTCAAAACTTACGGCGACGGCGCGGACGAGGAACTGTTCTGCATTCCTAACCGCAGCACCGGCGCGTATTTGACTACGGCGCTGATCGAAAGCTGCATGAAGGACGGCGTTCCGGTGTACACCTGGACGGCCCCGGCCGAGGATTTTGTGGACTGGCCCGCGCCCGTTGCGGCCGCGCACACGATGGGTTGGCTGGCGGAAACGATGATGCCGTTGCTTGCGGATTTGCCCAAGGGGCAAGCCCATTTCATAGGCGGAGACTTCGGCCGCACAGGGGACTTGAGCGTGTTCTGGCCTCTCGGTGAGCAGCAGGATTTGACATTGGCCACGCCCCTTGTCGTCGAACTGCGCAACTGCCCGTACCGGACGCAGCAGCAGGTTTTGTTTGCCCTGGCGGACAAGCTGCCGCGTTTTTCCGGTCTGGCGCTTGACGCGCGCGGCAACGGCTCGGCCTTGGCCGAGTTCGCGCGGCAGGAATACGGCCCGGAGCAAGTCGATGAGGTTATGATTACGGAAGCGTGGTACCGGGAAACCATGCCCCGGCTCAAGGCCGGTCTGGAAGACAGGACGCTCATCCTGCCGAAAGACGCGGGCATCCTGTCCGATCTGCGCTCGTTGCGGGTTGTGAAGGGCGTGGCGCGGGTGCCGGAAACGCGGGGCAAGGACAAGACCGGGCAGCGCCACGGCGATGCCGCCGTCGCCCTGGCTATGGCGATACACGCGCGCGAAAAGCTCGGCGCGTATGAGCCGTGGGATTGCGTGACCGTCAACATGCCGGGCGAGATCGGCAGGTTTGATTGGGGTGGGTATTGAAAGGAGGCGGCATGGCAAGCGACAAGATATATAACAGGGGCCTGGAGTGGGCGGCTTTTACCGTCCGGGTGCTGAAGCATATTGAGGAATACACGATTCCGCAATACGGCGATGCGCCGGGCGATCAGGCAAGCAAATTCACGGAACACGACATTGCCGTGAATATACAACGGTACGTCAACCGCCTGGAAAGCAACGCGCGCGGCCCGGAGGAAGCGCAGAGGGACTTGCTGAAAATCGCGCACTATTGCGCCATATTGTATTTCAAACGCCAAAAGGCATAAAGAAGGAGTTGAAATTATGGCCTATTATTTAGACGGGGAAGTAAAGCTGAATCTTGCTTTCCCTGATTCCCTGCCGGACGTGGAAAAGCTGGCGCAATACCTGCCCGCCGTGGCGGACGCTCTCAAAGCGCAAGGGCTTTCCGAAACGTCCGTCAAGGCGGCGCTGTTGAGCTTGTGCGGCGTCAGGGTTGAGGCGTCGGAGTTGAAGAATCTTTCATTGTTCGGATTGTGAGTGTCAGTTCACGAAGGGCTGAGGCCAAATCCGCCATCGGCCTTGACAAACTTTTTTTGGGTAGAAAATCAACGTTTTTTAAGTTCCGTAATTTTTTGTTCTATAGAGGTAATCACTTCTATTTGTTCGTCATCGGGGATATTGTCTTTTTTGAGAAAAAACAAAGCATCTTGGTATGCGCTTACGGCCTTTTTCCAGTCTTCCTTGAATTCGTGGCGCTCGGCGGTTTCCAAGAGTTGCCCTATTTCTGATTCATGGATAAGCCCTTCGATGTATTCACGTTTTGCGGCAATCCAGGCATCGTCGTAATTGCCGGTATCGTCCGCTTCACTGAGGGTGAGCAAGGCTTTGTTCAACGGATTGATTTTTGCTGCAACGCTTTTTGCCAAGGAAGATTTTTCGATCTGCCGGTCTAAGACGGCCCCGAGGGCTTCTTGAAGGCGTATGCGCCCTTCGGCCCGCAAAGCGTCAAGAAGCGCCTGCCAATCGGATCGATGCGGGTGCCTGCTCAGGAGGTCTTCCAAACGCTCGACGGCAAGATTGTAGCGGGAGGTAGCGGTGTCGATGTTTTTGGAGTTGCGGAAAATATCAATGCTTTCAACGACTACACGCAGATTCGTGTTCACTTCCGGCAAAGCGTCCTCATCCGCCCATGCGCGTTGCCGCTTCTTTTCCGCCCGCTTTCCACGTGTTTTGTAGCGGTAAACGATAATCCCCGCGATGAGCATCAAAGGGATAAAGCCGGCGGCGGACGGCTTGTCGGTCCCTTGCGCCGTTGTTGTGGGTGGAGTTGGGGCGGCCCCCTGCTGCGCGGCTTGGACAAAAGGGCTTTGGAGGCTTACAAAAATCAACGCCACCGCAAGCGGCATCAAGCGTTTCATGATTTCCTCCTCCGTTTTGTCGTCCCTTACCACGCCTAGCCCCCATTCTCAAGTTTCGTGAAATTTTTTTCTTGACAATGTTTAACTGTTCAGTTAGACATTGAAAAAAGGGAGGTTGAATGCCTAAAGAACTCAGGACGATCACTATCCAGGTGACACCTGAAGAACACAAGGAGGCCAAGGTGGCAGCGGCCAAAGAAGGGAAAACGCTGAAAGAAATTTTCCTCTCCGCAATCGCTGAGTTACGCAAACAGCAAGAGAAAAAGTAAACGGCACACTGCCCGGCCTAGGCCACCGGGCAGGTGCCTAACCACAACCACCCTTCAAAGGAGGGCATCATGGCTACTGAAACTTTACCCCAAACCACGATTTCTGTCGAGCTTCTGCCGGACGGCGAAACGCCGGTCATTTCTTCCCGCGACGTAGCGCGGCATTTCCAGAAAAAGCACAGCGGAATCCTGCGGGACATAGACCGCATACGGTCTATCTTGCCGAAATCATTTAACGAGCGCAATTTTGCTCCCGTAGCAACCGCGTTTACAGCGAATCGGAAGAAAAAGGTCATTCTGAGCGAAGCGAAGAATCCATCTTCAAATTCCGTGCATAGTTCGCGCATCTTCCTGCAACGGCCTCCCGACTCCGGTATTCCACCGGGAAAGGGAGGCCCTCCTTATGTCCGATCCGAAACCCCACGGAATCTATCTGCCCAACGGGCAATTTCTCCAATTTGACGCCGCAGGCCTGTCCACGGAAATAGCCACGCGCCAGAACGCCGGGCTTGATTTCGCCGGGATGTCCGCCCTCTGGCTGAATCAACTCCCCGACCCCGATCCTATCCTGCGCAAACGCGGCGACGACGCCGCCGTCCTGACCGAGCTTTCGGCCGACGACCAGGTCACCGTAGCCATGCTCTCCCGCAAGAACCGCGTGTTGAACGCGCCGCAATACGCCTTCCGTCCCGGCGCTCTGGACGGCGAACAACCGACGCCCGCCGCGAAAAAGCTCTATGAGGAACTCATGCGCGACCTGGAGCGCATGAATTTGCGCTCCCTCATATCCTGCATTCTGGACGCGCCCTTCTATGGTATGTCGCCGCTGGAACTTTTGTGGAGCGGTGCGGGCGGCCGCTGGCACCTGACGGACGTTATCGCCCGGCCCTACTGGTGGTTTGCCTACGACATGCAAAACCGCCCCTACTTTCGGGGCGAAACGGGCTACGCGGCAGCCGCCTCCGATCCGCAACCGCTGCCCGCCGGCAAGTACGTCATCGTCACCCACCACGCGACCTACGACAACCCCTACGGTCTGCGCCTGCTCTCGCGCTGCCTGTGGCCCGTGGCGTTCAAAAGGGGCGGTCTGCAATTCTACGCGAAATTTACGGAGCGCCACGGCATGCCCTGGGTTGTCGGCAAGGCCGCAAAAGGCGCGGAGCCGAAAGACAAGCAGGACATGGCCGCAAG
>JAISXC010000069.1 GCA_031270875.1 Desulfovibrio sp. | reverse complement strand
CGTGAAGTGAAAAAAGTTCTCACCCAGCTCGTCAACGAGGAAGTGCTGGAATTCTGGTCTTCCGGCTCCACAACCATGTACGGTCTCAAAGGCGCCGGCAAGCAGTCCCATGCCGAGGGTGAAAGTTAGGCCGGCGACCCGCGCAGGTACAAAATATCCGTATGCCGCGCGGCTGGCGGGAATTTCCGCTTGCCCGGAAGGCTTCCGTTCACGCAGCCGCAAAAGCGGACCCGGGGTGAGATTGCTCCACCATGGAATTTACCGTTCGGGACTGAAAAATCGGAGAGCCATGCCGGGGGAGGAGCAATGTCCCTTTCATTTTCGCTGAGCGAACAGGACAAGAAATATCTTTCACGTCTTGCCCGGCAATCAATACAAACCGTCTTCGACAAAACGCCCGCCGCCGCGCCCGCGCCGCCGCCGCCCGACGCGGCGGACAGCAGCCCCTTGCGCAGAAATCTGGGATCCTTTGTCACCCTCTCCGTCAACAACCATCTCAGGGGCTGCATCGGCACCATCACGGGCCGCGAGCCGCTTTATGCCAATGTCTGGCGCATGGCGCGCGCGGCCGCCTTTGAGGATCGACGTTTCCCCCCCCTCACGCCGGAGGAATGGGCGAAGGCCAGTGTGGACATTTCCGTGCTGGACGAACTCACGCCCTGCCCGACGCCGGATGCCGTGGAAGTGGGGCGGCATGGCCTCGTCCTGCAATACGGCGGCCGCGGCGGGGTTTTTCTGCCGCAGGTGCCGGTGGAACAGGGCTGGGATCGACAGGCCTATCTGGATCATCTTTGCCTCAAGGCCGGCCTTTCGCCCAGCACTTGGCGCAAGCGGGACGCGCGGCTGTTCTGGTACGAATCGCTGGTTTTTCCGGCCTGACCGCCAAATTTCGCATCCGCTGCTTCAGGGCTTGCTTCAAAATTTCAGGAAAATGCTTGTCTTTTGTGCTACGGAGGAGTATACTCCATCTTTGTGTGACGATATGTGCGGTACTCCGGTGTTGTTGGAGCGGACACATCTGTTCCAGGCGGACGGCATGAAGGCGCGGGCAAAGAAAGATTTCCATCCCGGCAAAAGGATGAATGCGCGGGCTGAAAACAACGGTTCTGGCCCGCTTTTTGCTACACACACACACACACACACACACACACACACCTAACAACGCCGTCTAACGCGCTCCCCGCAAGGGACGGTGCGGTTTTTTCGTTTCCCGCAACGGCCGGCCTTTCCCTGAAGGCCGGCCGTTCTTTTTGTTTTTTCCGTCCACGAAAAACCCGCTCGCCCGCCGCTCAGTCCAGTCCGATATTCAAGGACATCGCTGGGATACAGTGCCAGACCACTGTGGCCCCCAAGGGGGTGACAAGCCCATGAGAGCGACGGGGAGCCTTGAGGAGCTGCGTCGGGAAAACGCGCTGTTGCGCGCGGCGCTCAACGGTCTGCGCAAGGAGGTGAAAGAGACGGAATTTCGCGGGCAACAGCAAATCGTCCATGAGGCGGAACGGATCAGGAACCAGATGCAATACCGCCTCGGACAGGTGATCGTTTCCTGCTGGCGCAATCCTCTGATCGGCATTTTCACAATGCCCGTTCTGCTTCTGCGCGAGTATTTCTCGTACCTCCGGGACGGCTTTTCCCGAAAAAATCAGCAAATTCGGAATATCCATCTGCGCGCTTGCGGCGGGTACGCGAAAGCCGCGCTCCCCGATCTCCGAAAAATCGCCGACGGGACGCGGGAGGCAAAGCCGGACAGGGGCTGGGCGGCGCTGTTTCTGGCCTTGGGGCTGTATGGCCAGGAGCGGTATGAAGAGGCCCTTGCCTATGCCGAAGTGGCTCGAGGCATGCTGCCCCTGGACGGCGACAGGCGGCGTCATCTGGAAACTTTTTGCCTGCTGCGGCTGCGCCGTTACGAAGAGGCCGCGCGGATACTGGCGCGGGAGAGCGAGCGACACGGAGATACGGCGGAAATCCTGCTTTTGCGCGCCACGGCGGAACGCAACCGCCTTCTTGCCTCAGGCGCGTCCCGCGAGGAGGCGGAAAAAGAGCAACTGCGTTGCCTGAACGCAATTTTCTCCTTGCACAATCTCGCGCCGCTGGCCTTGCGCGATCCCTCGCAGACGTTGACCATCGCCAACATCCACACGCCGTCCGCACGGCCATGCGCCGAATGCGCGCTGAAGGTCTCCGTCCTCATGCCCGCGCACAACGCCGAAGCGACCATCGCCTGGTCCCTGCGCAGCCTTTTGGAGCAGACCTGGACCAACCTGGAAATTCTTGTGGCGGATGACGCCAGCACCGACGCGACGGCGGCGATTGTCGAGGAGATAGGCCGGAAAGACGCCCGAATCCGTCTGATCCGCAAAGAAAAGAATGGCGGCGCCTACGTGGCCCGGAATACGGCCCTGGCGCTGGCCACGGGCGATCTGATCACGGTGCAGGACAGCGATGACTGGTCCCACGGGCAGAAAATCGAGCTTCAGGCGCGACAGTTTGTCTCCGACACCTCCTGTGTGGCGAACATCTCGCACTGGGCGCGTCTGGATGAAGGGCTTGAGCATGACGGGAGAATGCATTTCCTCCAGAAAAATCTCTCTTCCCTGATGTTCCGGAGAGAAATCCCCTCTCTGATCGGTTCCTGGCAGGAAGTGCGGGTAAGTGGCGACAGGGAATTTCTGGAGAGGCTGGAATTTTTTTTTGGTAAAGGCGCTGTTTCCGTCATGGAACCGGCACGGCTACTGTCCATCGGGTATGTCCGTCCCGGCTCGCTGACGCAGAGAGAAGGCACGGAGCATTTCACGCGCCGGACGTTTTCCGGAATCCGCGGACTCTATGCCATGGCGAACGCCTGGCGGCGCGACGCGCTCAGTGAGACAGGCATGATTCCGGCCACCCAAGATGCTTCCTGGATTCAGCCCGTTGCCAACAGAGCGTCCGGCGCACAAGAAGCGCGCTATGATCTGATTATTTTGAGCGACTTCACCCTGCCCGGCGGCTCCATGCGCAGCAGTCTCCATTACGCGCTCGCGGCGCGGCTTCTGGGCATGCGCGTGGCGCTCCGGCACTGGAAAAAATATTCCTTTACTCCTTCCTCCGCCATTAATTCTTTCGTCTTCGAGATGTGCCGGAAGCATGGGTTGGACCTGCTCTGCTCCGCCGATGACGCTGTCTGTGAGTGGGCCGTTGTGGGGCTCACCTCCATCCTTTCGCACCTGCCGGATAACGTGCCGCGCATTCGGGCCAACCGGGCGATCGTGCTGGTCAACCAGTTTGCCAGCACTTATTCCACCGGCCATGCCGCGCAGTATGATCCGCTTGCGGCGCGGGCGCACATGCGCGCCGTTTTCGGCAGCGAGGGACTCTGGATTCCCATTTCCGGCCGGGTCAAAGAACTGATGCGCGAAGATTCCCGCTATCCAGAGCCGTGGCCCGACCCCTGGCATCCTCTGCTGGATGTCGGAGCATGGACGGAGGAGCCTCCGGTCTGGCGCGGCCGGGAACGGGAAATTCCGGTTATCGGTCGGCACGGCCGCGATGCCGACGCGAAGTGGCCCGCTTCCAGGGCGCGCCTGCGCGCGGCCTACGGCGTGGACGCGCCGGTGCAAACGCGCATCATGGGAGGAGCGGATATCGCGATCCGGCGGCTCGGCGGCATGCCGCCGAACTGGGAGGTGCTGCCCTTCAACGCCCTGCCGGCGTGGGACTTTCTGCGCGGTCTCGATTTCTTCATCCACTTTCCGCACGAGGACTATATCGAAGAATTCGGCCGGGTGGTGATGGAAGCCATGGCCGTTGGAAAACCGGCCATCCTGCCTCCTGTTTTTCAGCCGACCTTTGGCGATGCCGCGCTGTATTGCGAAGCGAAGGATGTCGTGCCCCTGGTCATGCGCTACTGGCGCGAAGAAGAACTGTACCTGCGCCAGACGGAAAAGGGGAGGGAATTCGTACGGAAGAATTGCGACTTGTCCTGTTTGAGGAAGCGGCTGGAGGCGGTTGTAGCGGGGCAGAGAGTAAAAACTGTCGCCTGTCTCTCGCAAACACGGCAGGAGAAACTCGCTACATAACCACAGAAGGCGCATACTATGCTGAAAAAACTCTATACGGCGATGCAAGAAAAATTCCTGCGCAGCAAAAAGAAAAAAGTGAACAGCGGCATCAGCGTGGAGGCGAGGCAGGCATTTGTCAGACACTATATACCGACAAATGCGTCTATTCTGGAAATCGGCGCATCCTATTGTCCGGTTTTCCCCAAACAATACGGCGAGAAGTATGGTTTTTCTGTATGTACCCTTGATAGGATGCCGACAAAGGAATTGATTTCTTATTTTACCTCAAAAAATGAAGCCAAAGCACTCATAGACAGAATTGAAGAAGTTGATTTTGTATGGAACGGACAGAAATATTCTGATATTGTTGGCAAAAAGTTGTTTGATATTGTCATTGCTTGCGATGTTATCGAACATCAACCAGATATAATTACTTTTTTACTAAATTGTAACAGTATTATGAAGGCGAATGCGAAACTGTTTTTAGCTGTGCCCGATAAAAGAAGGCATACTGATTTTTATCGTCCGTGCGCTTCACTTGCATCAATAATCGATGCGTTCGATCAAAAAAGACTACAACCTACGCTTGGATCCGTTTTGGAGAATATTCTCGTCAAGGCCAAACTAGAGGGGCCGGAAATCAGGAGAAGTTGGTATTACCTTACTCCAGGCAAAATCAAACTTATCGACGCGTTGGCCAGCAAACAACATTTTGAGCGCGCTCTGCACGCGATTGCGGGGGGGGGATATGTCGATGCTCATGTATGGACGTTTACGCCGCATTATTTTCGCTATCTTCTTGAAGAGTTGTATCACTTGGGACTCCAGCCGTTCAGAGAAGAAAAATTCGCGGACGGTTTTGGATCGGAATTTTTCCTCCTCCTTTCGCGTGAAGGTACCGGACCCGGCTTGAGCAGGGAACAATTGTTGCAAACCTACATGGCCGAGCACAATGACCCAAGGAAAAAACACTTACAATATGTCTGATTTTCTATGAGGAAGAGCCATCTTGGAAACCAGCCTATCCTATGCCAATGAATACACGCTACGTCCGGCGTTTGAACACCGGAACATTCCTGTTTTTTTCTCCTGCGACGACAGATACGCGCCTGTTTTCAGCGTAGCCCTGCAATCGTTGCTGGAAAATTCCTCCACGGAATATAACTACGATGTGGTCTTACTGGAATCGGGACTTTCTCCCGGCATCAAGACAAAGCTGCTGGGGCAGGCAGCGGGGCGCTCGAATGTCTCCCTGAGGTTCTTCAACATCAGCAGATTGCTGGATATTCATGGAGCTGACATGTGGTGGCGGGCGCCGCGCTTCACCACCGCCGCCTACCACCGCCTGTTTCTGCCCCTGTGCTGCGCGGGATATGAAAAAATCGTCTACCTTGATTGCGATCTTATTATTCTTGCCGACATCGCGGAACTGTTCCATACGGATGTTTCGGATTTCCTCCTGGGCGCTGTCGTTGAATATGAATTCAAACATTGGGAGATCGCGGGCAGCAAAAATGTCCTGCTCAGACGCGAGTACCTGCTGAATCATCTGCAATTGAAATATTTCGAGGGGTATTTCAATTCCGGCGTGCTGGTGATGAACATCAGAAAAATGCGTGAAGAAAAAACGCACGAAAAATTTTTTGCGGTCGCCCGGATCAACAACCAATTCAACCATGATCAAAATGTGCTGAATGTTGTTTGCGAAGGTCGGGTTTATTATCTGGATCACGGCTGGAATATTTTGTGGTCCATCGTCAATCCTGACGGCTGGGGAAAGACGCTGGGCCGGCGGGAGGAGTACCGTCTCGCCTGCGAGCGGCCGAAAATAGTACATTTTCTGGGTGACACCTCCAAACCCTGGAATACCCCCGGAGTGTACCTGGGCGCATACTGGTGGCATTTTGCCGAAAGAGCGCCGTTTTCCAAAGATCTGTCGCGAACAAATCCCGTCCAAGGCAAGCCGGTCAGAATCGCCGTGCGTTTGCTGGGCGGCATCGGCGACAACCTGGTCAGTCTCGTTTTTCTGGAAAAACTGTATCTTGCCTGCGGCGAAAATATCCGCATGGATCTGTACGGCCGTATGGGAGACAGCCAACTGCCCCCCCTGGTCTGCCTGCGCTCCTTTGTGGACGGCATTTATGACGAGTCCCTGTTCTCCGCCGTCCGCGGCTATCCGGTACGAATCAGCATCGCCCTGCAGGTGGAAATATTGCACGCGGATGCGGCGCATATGACGCAAGCGCCGAATCTCCTGCGGATATGCAAGGCATACAAGGCATTCGCCGCCAGACACAAAAAATATCTCAATTCCGAACATGGCCCGAAGTGGGACGGCGCCTGGAGCGATTACTGCAATCTCAGGGGGTGGGACAGATTCGCCTGCCTCGGCGCGGATATCGTGCCCCTCAGCAGCCGGACGCCTTTCGCCCTGCATCTTGACGCCGGGGCCATGGACGCGCTGGAGCGATTTTCGTTGCGTGAACGGCGATATGTGGTCATTCATCTGGGGGCGAGTCTGAACATCGGCAAAGCGGCCGCCCATCCCAAAACTTTGCTGAAGAGCAGCATGGAAGACTTGTGCGGCCTTCTGAGAAAGGAATACCCCGATATTGCCGTTATTCAGCTTGGATCCGCCAATTCCACGCCGCTGGAGAACGCGGACTTCTGCCTGCTGGAAAAAACCACGCTCAGCGAAACGCTGGTTCTTCTCAAACATGCCGCCTTGCTGATCGACGGCGACTGCGGGTTGGCTCACATCCGCCACTCTTTGACCGGCAGGAGCGTGGTCCTGTGGGGATCCAGCTCTGCCAAATTTTTGGGATACAGGGAAAATATCAATCTGGTTTCTCCCTTTTGCTCCCCCTGCCTGTGGATGACCAATACCTGGATGAACGGCTGCATGCGGGGCTTCAAGGAGGCGGAATGCCTCAAGCGAATTTCTCCGGAGCGGGTTGCGGAGGCCGCCGGGCGCATTCTGGATCAGCAGCCCGACTACGCGTACCGGCTGCTTGACGCGGAACTGTATACCAGGGAACACAGGATACAGTACAGGGAAATCCTGAGGCGCATGCTTGAAGCCTGCGGTCTGCCCCACCGCCCGGTTTCCGAACATATTTACGGCCCCTGCCGGACCCATATCCACGCCTCCAAGCAATGGGAATACCCGTACGCCGTGCGCCATATCAACAGCTTTTCGGCCGGACCGCTGAAGATCGCCGATGTGGGCGGCGGACGCGGCGTATTGGCATGGTATCTGGCGAAACAGGGCCATGAGGTTACGGTCTACGACATCAATTTCCAATGGAATTCGGGAAATGACCCGCTCGTTGAGCAGAAGTTTTTCATTTTCGCCAAAACGCACGGCTTTCAGGCATCGTTCGGTTCCGTTTTCAATATCCCGGTCCCGGATGATTCTTTTGACGTGGTCACCTGCATTTCCGTTGTCGAGCATGTGCCGCGCAAAGAATACGCCCTGAAGGAACTGCTGCGCGTCCTGAAGCCCGGCGGCAGGCTCATTCTGACCTATGACCTTGTGCTGGAGAAGGATCTCCACAAAGATTCCCTGCGCGTCGACATTTTCACGCCGGAGAGTCTGTCGGTCTGCCTGGCCGGCCTGGATATCGCGGCTGAACCCCATAGCCGGAAAGACGTTGAGACCGGCATACGGGAAGTCAGCGAGGAGCGGGTAGGCGGAGCGCCGCCGGGTCTGGCCTTCGGCGGACTGGTCATTGAGAAAAGGACAATCCCCGCTTTTTCGCGCAAGCGGTATCCCACAATAGTCCGAAAACCGTATTTTCTGCACAACATTGAATTGACCAACCATTGCCCCATGCAATGCCGGATGTGCCCCCGGCACAGCGGCATGACGCGGCCTCTCGGTTTTATGGACATGGATCTTTTCAGGGAGCTTGTTGATTGCTATGTTCGGGACAACCCCCTTGCCGTCAACAGCCAGAGGGAAACATGCCTGCATCATTTCGGCGAAAGCTTGCTGCATCCGGCTTTTGACGAGGCTTTCGCCCATGCCCGGACCCGTGGCGTCAACGTCGGCATGTCCTTCAATCCGGTAGCCTTGAACCGGGAGAAGGCGGAACGTCTTTTCAGGGCCGGACCGGCCTGGCTGTGGGCGGCGTTGGACGGCTACGACGACCCAAGTTTGGCGAGGGCCAGGGGAGTCTCCGGCATTTATGAGGAAAGCGTCGCCAACACGCTCTTTGCCCTGGAGTGCTGGCGCAAGTATTCTCCTCAAACCGATTTCAGGATAATGGCGGTGGATGTTCCCGCCTATCGGGATGTTGTCGAAAAAACAGTCCGGCTCTGGCGGGAAAACCACGGCATTGAAGTACACCGAAAACCTTTTTCTTCTTGGAATGGTTCCGACCCGGCGATAACCGGCTTGCACCCGAACGAATCCCTTGCCGGAACTCCTTGCCAAAAACCCTGGGACAATCTCAGCGTAGCCTGGGACGGCACCGTTTTGGCCTGTTGTCGTGATTACAACAACCTTTATGCCCTCGGGCGGTTCCCGCGGGAACCTCTTCTGGATCTGTGGAACGGCGATCGTATGCAAGCGCTGCGGGAATCGGTGAGGAAGGGGACGCCTGCCCATGACCTCTGCGGATTGTGTCACTATACCTGGCATGAGGCTGGCGGTTCTTCATTACCGATTTCCACGGAAATCGGTGCACACGAAAAAGGAAACCTTTGAAACAGAATCTTTTTACCGCGGTCCGGAAATTTCTGCGGCGCGCCGTCAAGGCGGGCGGCAGGAGGATTCCGGGGAAGCGCGGTCCTATCAACAAGATAGCGATAAAGCTTGTCGGCGGATTGGGCGACAACCTTATCGGCCTGGCCTGGGTGCAGGAACTGTACCGCAACCTGGCCGTCCCGTTGCGCATTGATATTTACGGCCGGCCGCATATACGGGGTTTTGCCGAGCAACCCTATGTAACCGCTTTTTTCCCCGAGGAAATATTTTCCGCCGTCAGCGGATATGATCTCAAGCTGACTATCTTCCATTTTATCGAGGTAGATCAATTTCATGCGGAAAAGGCGCCGGATCTGGCGCCGGTGGTATCCCTGTTTCAGCGCTTCAACAAGCGGCACGACACATTTTATTCCAACAAATCCGGCGGAAAATCCCATCATCCGTATGCGGAATACTGCGCCCTGAAGGGATGGAACCGCTGGGACAAACTGGGAGCCGCCCGCGCTTTCCCTTTCGGGCGCTCCACAAAATTTGGAATCCCCATCCGCCTGGAGGCGCTGCCGGTCCTGTCGGAGCTGTCGCTGGACACAGCGGAGTATATAACGATGAACACCGGGGTCGATTCCCTCTACCAGACAAGCGCTCACCCGAAATCATGGCCGGCGGCGCAGTGGGAGGAATTCTGCGCCCTTTGGAAAAAACGCTTCCCGCAGGTCAAAATTGTTCAAGTGGGAGGCGGAAACTCGAACATCATATCGGGAGCGGATCTGCACCTGATAGACCGGATCACCCTTGAGGAGGCCGCGGTAGTGTTAAAACAGGGACTTTGCCATGTCGACGGCGAAGGCGGCCTGGTTCATCTGAATCACTGCCTGGGGAAAAAAAGCGTGGTCATTTTCGGGCCGACTCCCGCGGATCACTTCGGCTATCCGGAAAACATCAATCTGTCCGCAGGATTCTGCTCGCCGTGCATGTGGACGGTGCCCACATGGACCTCCCACTGTCCACGCGGGTTCGAGCCGCCGGAGTGCATGCGCCGCGTGACGCCGGAACAGGTGCTGGCGGCGGCGCAAGGCCTTATTGCCTCCCGCGCCCGCCACAGATACGCTCTGGCTGACGTTGATCTCTATTCCAGCGCAAAAAGGAAGGCCTGCGAACCGGTTCTCGACAGGCTGCTCCAGGTCTGCAAGCTGCCGAAAAAAAACATTTCCCATCATATACTCGCCGGGGAGTGCCGCGTCTATGTGCATGCCTCCAAGCAATGGGAATACCCCTACGCCATCAGACAGATTGAAGGCATAACCAAAAGAGGGTTGAAAATCGCCGATGTGGGCGGCGGACGCGGCGCCTTGTCCTGGTTTCTGGCGGAAACGGGCCATGATGTGACGGTCTATGATATTGATTTTCAATGGGATGCCGGAGGAGACCCTCTGATAGAGCAAAAATTCCTCCGTTTTGCCGGAGAGCGGGGTTTTACCGCCACATTCGGTTCCGTGTTCAATGTTCCGGCGGAGGACGAAACCTTTGACGCGGTCACCTGCATTTCCGTGTTGGAGCATGTTCCGCATAAGTATTACGCGCTCAAGGAATTGTTCAGGATTTTGCGGCCCGGCGGAAGGTTGATTCTGACCTATGATCTTGTGCTGTCCGATCATAGGAATCGGGAAAGTTTGCGGAGAGAGATTTTCACCCCGCAAGGCATTGAGGATTGCCTGCGGGAATTCGGCGTGTCTTGCGGCGCAATATACAGCCATGAAGAAATCAAAGACAGCATCAACTGTGTCCGGGCCGATGGGTTGAAAGTCGCAGCCAGGGATTTGACTTTCGGCGCGATGACGCTTGAAAAACGATTGGATTGACATTGCGTTTCAGCGCAAAGCAAAGGGAATGCCATGAAATTGCCGTTTGTTTTGAACAGGGTATGGGAAATTTTTACCACGGTCATTGCCAAAAAATCCGGCGAAAAGAAGAAGCCGATGCCGCAACGGAAGGTTCCGGAACGAGTCGGGAACAACCGTATCTATATAGCCGCCTGTCTTCGCGGAGGCCTTGGAGAACAGTTGATAGGTCTTGCCTGGGTGCACGTTTTTTTCAGCCTGACTCCGGAAAAACTGGCGATAGACATATACGGAACGAAGGATCTTATCCGGTTGTGCGATAAAAGATGCGGCGGAAAGCTATACAAGATAAAAGAGTTCAAGGCTAATGAAAGAAATTACGATCTCAGTCTGTGGATCGACAAGATCATTCATCCTTCCCACATAAATATGGCGGCCATTTCCGGAATTTCGCCGCGATTCGGCCGACTTGTAGCAACATTGCATGCTTTTTCGAACAATTATGGAAAATACAGGAATACGCCCCAGTTCGACGGGGCCTGGGCGAAAATGTGCGCCAAAACTATGGGATGGGATCGCTGGAGCGTCATGGGAGCGAGCGGGGTCATCGCTTTTTCCCGGGAGAACAAGAACGCGCTGTCCGTTCCGGTTGCCGCCGCCGATGCGCGGGCATTCGGGCTGCCCGAAAAATATATTACCGTCCATACGGCCAGACTGCTGGAACGAAAGCCCTCCGGCAAAGAAAAACATCCCTCCCCTTCTCTTCATTCCAAGACGAAAAGCTGGCCTGTGAAATACTGGGGGGAATTCTGCCGCCTGTTCAAAGCGGAATATCCCGATATCGGCATTGTCCAGCTCGGGCAAAATCCAACTGCGGTTATTGAGGGAACGGATATGAATCTTGTGGATCGCACTTCTCTGCGGGAAGCGGCGGCGATAGTGCAAGGCGCTCTCCTTCACGTTGACGAAGACTCCGGCCTGGTTCATTGGCGGTATGTTCTGGGGGGATCAAGCGTGGTTTTATTCGGGCCGACCGTAGCCGGATATGTGGAATACCCGGAAAACGCCAACATACGGGGAACGGCGCAATGCGGCGAATGCATGTGGATGTTGAACGACTGGTCGGAAAATTGCGTGTTGGGACATACGCGAGCGGAGTGCATGTGGTCCATAACGCCTGAAACGGTACTGGTCGCCGTCCGGAACCGTCTGGAAGAAAAAGGGGAAAGACTTGCTGCGGTCGCCCTTCAGGACGCCAGCGAGGCTTCAATCGGCGTCCGAATTTGACGACCCATCTCACATCGGTTCCCGCGTCGCCGCGGAGGCTGCCCGCTCCGGTTCCAGATAGGTGATGATCCTGTCCATATCGGGCAGATTCGCGCGGATGCGTTTTTCCAGACGCACGCAGACATCGTGGGCTTCCTCCACGGTCGGATTCCCTTTGACGACGCAGTGGAACGACATGCAGATTCCGCGTTCCGGCAGCGTATACACGGAAAATCCATGCGGAGTTCCGACCAGGGATTCCCCGGCGACAGCCGCTCGCGCCTCCGTAAGGGCGCTCTCGCGCAACGGCGCGGGGATGGCGGCTTCCGCGCTCCGCTCTCCGACGCTTCCTTCCGGCTCCAGATGGGTCAGCACGTGCGCGCCCGGCAGGCGGCCGCGCAAAGCCGTTTCAAAGGCGTGCACGCGGGCATAGGCTTCGGCAAAGGACAGCGTTGCCGGCAGCTCCGCATGCAGCTCAATACGGGTACGCGGGCCGTCGCGCAGAACATGCACATTGTGCGCCGTCAGGGCATGTTCCTGCGCCGTGCGGCTTGTCAGCTCAAACGGATCGGCGCTGCGCAGGGAATCGGCGCTCAACGGCTCAATATGTATCGTCACGTCCGAACCCGGCAGAACAGCCTCGACGGCCTTCTCCACTTCGTGCGCCAGCCTGTGTCCGTCACAGACGCGGATATCCGGCTCCACCCCCACGGTCATATCCACAAAAGTCAGCGGGCCGCTGTTGCGCAGGCGCAGACTGCGCATGGCGGTGATGCCGGGGACTGCCCTGACGGCATTGATAACGGCCTTTTCCTCCTTGATCGAGCCGGAATCCATGAGCGTGTTGACCGCGTCCAGTGCCATGCGCAGGCTGACGCGGAGAATGACCAGCGCGACGATCAGGGCCGCCACTGTATCCGCCTGGACAAAAATTCTGTGCAAAGGCTCCGGAAAATTTAGGGCATCCGCCAGCCAGACGGCGAACACCCCGACAAGGACAATGCCTGAGGAAAGTATGTCCGTGGAAAAATGCAGCGCGTCCGCCTCCAGCGCCTGACTCTTGTGCTGCCGGGCCACCCGGCGCAGGACGCGCACGCGGCTTGCGTCCACGGCAACGGATATTGCCATGACTCCGACACCGAGGAGTGAAGGCGTGCTCGCGGGTTCATCGCCAAGGAGGCGGAGCGTGCCCTCATAGCCCACCCATCCGCAGCTCGCCACAAGAAGGAGAGTTTCCGCCAGGGCGGAGAGATTTTCGATTTTTCCATGGCCGTAGGGGTGTCCGGCGTCCGGCGGCATGGCGGCGATGCGCACGGCGGCGAGTGTCATTGCCGCCGCCAGCAGGTCAAGCCCGCTGTGCAGGGCTTCAAAAAGGATGCCCAGACTGCCGGTGTACAAGCCGGCGCCAAGCTTAAGGCAGGTCAGACCGAGGGCCGCCAGCAGCGAAACCTGCGCGGCCCGGCTTTTTTCGGCGGCGCCGGTTTCACACGGGATTGTCATGCCGCCATTCTAGCCGTTTCATCCACTCAGGGCAAGCCGTCTCCGACTGCATTATAAATGCGTTCTTGACCTGTTTTCCCTTTTCATTTAGTGAAGCGGTAAAAAACAAGGGAAAGCAGGTGAAACCTGGCGAAGGGCCAAACACAGACAAACCTAAACTTTTTCAGTGGAATCGACATATAAGCAAGTATCGGAACGTGGCGCAGCTTGGTAGCGCATCTGCTTTGGGAGCAGAGGGTCGCCCGTTCAAATCGGGCCGTTCCGACCAGGCAACGACAGGGGCTTGCGGGCAAAATCGCGGGGCCCTTTTCAATATACCTTAAGACGGAAATGCTCACCGAAGAAGAGCGCAGGCGCTTTCTGGAAGCCATTGAAACCGCCCCGAACCGCAAGGTGGCAAACCTCATGCTCCTGGCCTCTATACCGGCATGCGCCGCAATGAGCTTTTTGGATACGGGAAACGACACAGGCGATTCTTGAGTATACTTTACTTTCACGCTATTTTAGAATATGGTATTATCATAAAATAGTGTCACGCCTTAATTTAGGATACTTATGAACCGCCCGCTCCAAGGCTGCTACACGCCTGTCAGCACCGTGGGAGAAAAGGCCAACGCCTTTGTCCCCGCGCCGTTGCCGCCGGTTCCGCCCATCGAATGGGACGAAACGCTGCTCGCCGCCTTTGACGCCGCCGCCCTTGCCCTTGGCCGTCTGGACAGCGCATCCGACATGCTGCCGAGCACGGCGCTGTTTCTCTATACATATGTTCGGAAAGAAGCGGTGCTTTCTTCCATGATTGAAGGAACGCAATCCTCTCTTTCCGACCTCCTGCTTTTTGAGATTGACCAGGAGCCCGGTGTTCCGGTGGCGGACGTTCAAGAGGTGAGCAACTATGTCGCGGCTCTGGAACATGGCCTCAAGCGCCTTGGGGAAGGGTTTCCCCTGTCCTTACGTTTGTTCCGCGAAATGCACGGGATTTTACTCTCTCATGGACGGGGAAGCCATGCCCATCCCGGCGAGTTTCGGCGCAGCCAGAACTGGATCGGCGGCACCCGCCCCGGTAATGCGTACTTTGTCCCTCCCCCGGCTGAAAATGTGCTGGAATGCATGGGCGAACTGGAAAAATTCCTGCACGATATTCCCCACGCCACGCCCCCGCTGCTGAAAGCGGCTCTGGCCCATGTTCAGTTTGAAACCATCCACCCTTTTCTTGACGGAAACGGGCGGCTGGGGCGCTTGCTTATTACGCTTATTCTTTGCGAACAAAAGGCGCTGCGTGAGCCGCTGTTATATTTGAGCCTTTATTTCAAAGAGCACCGCCAATATTACTATGACCTGCTGAACAGCATACGCGCCAATGGCGATTGGGAAACGTGGCTGCAATTTTTCGCCGAAGCCGTGACGACAACGGCAACCCAAGCTGTCGCATCCATACGCAGGCTGGCGGAAATGGCGGAAACAGACGCTGCAACAATTGCCGCATTGGGCAGGGCCGCATCTTCCGTGCGGGCAATTCACGTCGCAATGCTGGAACGTCCCATTGTCAGCGCAGTCTGGTTGACGGGTAAAACCGGCCTCACCCCGGCCACGGTCAATAAAGCCCTTGCCCGGCTGGAAGGCCTGGAAATTATCCGCAAACTGGGCGATAACAAACGAAACCGACTTTTTGCTTACAGCCGTTATATGGATGTTCTGACTGCCGAGAATATGAATGAAATTGAGTGAACACCAGATAAAGGCATTGATTGCCCAGGGCGAGGGGCTGTCACTGGAATTCAAGACCTGCCGCGCCCAACTCAACCGTGATGTCTATGAAACCGTCTGCGCGTTTCTCAACCGACATGGCGGTACGCTCCTGCTGGGCGTCAACGATGCCGGGAAAATCACCGGCATAGCCCCGGAAACGGTTGATCAGGTCCGCAAGGATTTCGTGACCGCCGTCAATAATCCGCAAAAACTGTCGCCGCCAACCTATTTGTCCATCGACGCCGCGACGGTGGATGGGGAAAGCATACTGGTCGTCTACGTTCCGGAAAGCTCGCAGGTACATCGTTGCAACGGACGAATTTATGACCGCAACGAGGACGGGGACTTTGACATCACCGACAGCACCTCGCAGGTTGCCCATCTCTACCTGCGCAAACAAACCAGCTTCAGCGAAAACCGGGTTTATCCCTGGATTCAGCCGGGAGACCTGCGGGCGGAGTTGATCGAGCGGTGCCGCCGCTATGTCCGCATCAACCACAAGAATCATGCGTGGACGGACATGGATGACGAGCAGTTGCTCAAAAGCGTGCAACTGGTACAAATTGATCCGGAAACGCGCAAATCCGGCGTTACCTTGGCTGGCGTGATGCTTTTCGGCACAGACGCGCAGATATTGCAGGTTTGCCCGCCGCACCGCACAGACTGCATTTTGCGCAAGGTGGATGTGGATCGCTACGATGACCGGGATTTGATCCGCACCAACCTGCTCGACAGTTACGACAGGATACTGGCCTTCATCCAAAAACACCTGCCGGACCCGTTCTATCTTGAGGGCATGGAACGCCGCAGCTTGCGTGACGCCATCTTCCGGGAAGTCGCCTCCAATATTCTGATCCATCGTGAATATGCCAGCGGCGTTCCGGCGCGGCTGATCATTGAGCGCGGCAAGGTCACCACTTATAATGCGAACCGCCCGCACGGCTTCGGCCTGCTTGATCCGGAAAGCTCCGTCCCGTACCCCAAAAATCCGGTTCTTGGCGCTTTTTTCCGCGAGATCGACCGTGCCGACGAACTCGGTTCCGGCATGCGCAAGATGTGGCTGTATGGCAAAAAATACGGCGGCGCTGACCCGCAACTCATAGAAGGTGATATCTTCCGCATGGTCATCAGTGTGCCGGAGTTTGATTTTATGGAGAAGGCTCCTGAGAGTTCCGGAGATGGCCTAGGTCCGTCCCAAGGCCGTCCCAAGTCTGTCCCAAGTTCGTCCCAAGTCGAAATTTTGCGTAACTGTTTGGAAAAAAAAGAAATTCGCGAGTTGATGACACATGTCGGCAAAACAAACAGAACCAGGTTCAGGGACCAAGAGATCAAACCACTGCTTGAACTCGGCTGGCTTGAAATGACCATCCCCGACAAGCCTACCAGCAGCAGGCAGAAGTACCGCATCACCGAAGCGGGCAGAAAAATTCTGACCCCCTGAGCGCCCTGCCATGAGAACCGCCAACCAACAGAAAATGGTCTACGATTTTCATCGTAAACCCTTGAATTTTCTGGTTGCGGGGCCAGGATTTGAACCTGGGACCTTCGGGTTATGAGCCCGACGAGCTACCGAACTGCTCCACCCCGCGATATATGGCTGATTTGGAAGGCTACTCTTTTCCCGCGCGGAAGTCAAGCCCCTGCGGCACAAATTTCCGGAAAAGCCGGAAAGCGTGTTTACAAATTTTTGTTTCCGGCGCATTATTTCAAAAAAAACATGCTCATACCCATACACGAATTGCCGCCCGGGGGCGCGCGTTTTCGCCTTGCCGATCAGGCCATGTGGCTTTCCCCCATCAGCGCCTTCGGCATGGAATGCGCCGTCTCAAGCCCGCTTGAGGCATCCGTCACGGTCATCCCGGCGGAGTCCGGCTGCCTTGTGCGCGGCCGCCTCACGGGCGCCGTCGTCATGCCCTGCAACCGCTGCGCGGAGGATGCCCCGGTTCCCCTCAAGGTCGATTTTGAGGAATTCGAGCCTTTTCCCGCGAAGGCGCGGGAAAACGGGGAAGAAAGCCGCATCCTTCTGCGGGACGGCGTTTTCCTGCTGGATATGGGGGCTCTCTGCTGGGAGGAGTTTTTGCTGGCCCTGCCGCCCGCCCCCCTGTGCCGTTCCGGCTGCAAGGGAATATGCCCCGCCTGCGGAACCAATCTCAACAACGGCGTCTGCTCCTGCGCGCGCGGGGAGGCCGACCCGAGGCTGGCGGCTCTGCGCGGCCTGAAGATTTGTTCATCAATTTTACTTGAGAGGTAGCATGCAATGACAACACAGCTCTCCGCGCTTTCCAGGATTCTGCTCATGGGGCCGGGCCCCTCCATGGTCAACGAGGCCGTGTACAAGGCCATGACAACGCCGCTGCTCGGGCACATGGACGCGGAGTTCATCGGCCTGATGAACGCCATCAAGGATCAGTTGCGCGCCGTCTGCCGGACGCGCAACGACGTCACCATGCCCATGTCGGGCACGGGTTCCTCCGGCATGGAGGCCTGCTACGTCAATCTGGTTGAAAGGGGCGACAGGGTTCTCATCCTGCAAAACGGCGTCTTCGGCGCGCGCATGGCCGACGTCGCCGGCCGTCTGGGCGCGGAGGTCGACGTGCTGGAATTTCCCTGGGGCACGCCGGTCATTCCTTCCAGGGTAAAGGAGCGGCTTGCCGGCAAATCCTACTCCATTGTGGGCGTGGTCCATGCGGAAACCTCCACGGGCGTGGAAAATCCGGTGGAGGAGATCGGCCCGCTTGTGCGCGAAAACGGCGCCCTGTACCTGGTGGACAGCGTAACGGGCCTCGGCGGCATGGAGGTGGCGCTGGACAGATGGGGCGTGGACGCCTTTTACAGCGGCACGCAGAAGTGTCTTTCCTGCCCTCCCGGGCTGGCGCCGCTTTCCCTCTCCGGACGGGCCATGGACAAGCTCAACGCCCGCAAGACAAAGGTGCCCAACTGGTATCTGGACATTTCCCTGCTCACCAAATACTGGGAGGGGCGGACGCGCGTGTATCACCACACGGCGCCCGTAACCATGAACTACGCCCTGTATCAGGCCCTCGCCCTGATTCTGGAGGAAGGGCTGCCCAACGTCTTCGCGCGCCACCGCGCCGCGCACGAGCTGCTGGTGGCCGGCCTTGAGGATTTGGGCTTCGCCATGTTCGTGGAAAAACCCTTCCGCCTGCCCATGCTCAACCTTGTGGTGCCGCCCGCCGGCGTGGATGAAGCCGAATTGCGCGCGAAACTGCGGCGCAGGCACAATATTGAACTGGGCAACGGCCTCGGCCCGCTGGCCGGCAAGGTCATCCGCATCGGCCTGATGGGGGAGACCGCCCGCACGGAAAACGTGGAGCGCCTTCTCGCGGCCCTGAAAGCGGAACTGTAATCCCGGATTCAGGCCCTTCCTCGCACCATTCCTCTCACCCGGCATCCCAACGGAAAGGCCGCTTTGCAGCGGCCTTTCTGTTGGTGTTGACAATGCGTGCTTGCCGCTTGTGCGGCGCTTTTTCTTAGAAAGAGTACACGAAGCTCAGGTTGATGTTCCAGGGATCGCGCACCTGATCGCTGCCTGGCCTGCCGCCTGGCACGCCGTTCATGTCGCTGCGGCCCCAGACGTTTTTGGAGTGATCCAGCCAGGTGGCGATGTAGGCGCCCTCAAAGTAGATCTGGAAGTTCTCGTACATCTGGTACACGTTGCGCAGGCCGATTTCCAGGGCGCTGTCGCCGGTGGTCATGTACAGCGGGTCATAACCCGTGCCGCGACCGCCGTTCGCAGCGCGGTTCCAGTTGTTGTTGTAGATGTCGTTGCGGGACATCTTCTTGGCCATGGTCTGGCTGTTGGTGCCGCCGATGTAGTTGAGGTACAGGGTGTGCTTGAGGTCTTCCAGAAATTTCACGTCCTTCATGCGCACGCCGATGCCCCAGGTGCCGGTCATGTTGTCGCTCAGCACGCCTTCGCGGCTGTGCCACCAGGGCGCGCCGTTCATGGCGAAGTCCGAGAACTGGTTGTTGGTGTTGTTGGTGGAGATGCTGGGCATGCGCTCGGAGCCGTTGGCCGGGTTGCTGTCGTCGCCGGAACCGTACCAGGCGTACAGGCCCGGGACGGCCCAGTCAAGCTTGTACTCGAAGAGCAGGGAGGCCAGCCAGCCGCGGCGGTTCAGGCGGCCGTCGTCCTGCCAGGTCACGGAGCCGTAGTTGAAATCCCAGGCGATGCGGAAGGGGTCAAAGGCCGTGATGTCGCCCGTCAGGCCGGCCCACCAGGCGTCGCCGTAGGAGGACAGATTCCTCTCCCCGGCCGCGGAGCTGCCGTTCTTGTGGCGCGCGCCGCCGGCGGGCAGCAGGCCGCCCGTCACGCGGGCATAGGAGGTTCCCACAGTGCCGCTGGCGTTGCGGTTCCAGTTGGGGCCGAGGGCCGCGTACATGGCCCAGGGGGTCACTTTGACGCCGTCAAAGCTCAGCGGGACCAGCAGGGCGAAGGCGTCCACGTTGTCCATGTAGTTGTTTCTGGTGGTACCACCGGTGTTATAGTTGTCGTTGAAGGGGCGCGCCCACACGGCGGTCACGGACACGTTGTCGTTGATTTTGTAGCTGGCGTTGATGCCGGCCACGTCTTCATTGAAGATCTGGGTCTGGGTGGTGAAGCTGGGCAGGGCGATTCCCTGCAGGCCCATGCGGATCTTCAGGTCGGTCTGCGGCACCACCCAGTCGATGAAGGCGCGGCGCAGCTTGATGGTGTCGGTTCTGTCGGCGCCCACGGCCATACCGTGGGTAGCGGCGTCTCTGCCCCATTTAGCGCCGCCGATTTCGAAGAACAGCTCTCCGGACAGGGATTCGGAGGCCACGGCGTCCAGAACCAGGCGGAAGCGCTGGCCGGCCTCAAACTCGTCGCCGTCGCCGAAGCCGGAGCCGGTGCGGCCGTTGCCGCCGGTGAAGTTGCCGTTCTGGCCGAAGTCAAAAGTCACGAGCCATTCGCCCTTGACTTTGAAGTCAATGGCGCTCGCTCCGGTGGCCGCCCCGAGCACCAGACCCGCCGCCAACAGAAGTGTTGCGAGTTTTTTCATACAAGTACCTTCCTTTCTTTTGCGCTGTTCGCGCGTGTAAGAAGTTGCCTCTCACAAAATCGCCCGTTTGCGAAGCCACAATATATGAGGTTTTTTCGCAATGCAAGCCTTTTCGTACAAAAAT
>JAISXC010000240.1 GCA_031270875.1 Desulfovibrio sp. | reverse complement strand
GCGTTGCGCACGCCCTGGTTCAGGGCGGTGATGTCCGCCCGCATCAGCTCGCGGATGGCGAGGCCGGCGGCGTCGTCCGCCGCGGAATTGATGCGCAGGCCCGAAGACAGGCGCTGGGTTGAAACCTGCAGGCTCGCATAGTGGTTCGCAAGCGTATTGCCCACATTCAAGGCCATCTGGTTGTGGTTGATATACATACATTCCTCCATGAATGTCGCATTTTCCGGGCGGCGCCCCATGCTGACGCATCCATGCGTCTTCCGCCTCTCAGGATGTTCTATCGGCCTGGGACGGAAATGCATTAGACCGGCCGGAAAAATTTTCCTGCCGCTATCTGTTCGCGCTTTATGATTTTTTAAAATTCACGAAAGAAATGCGCATGATTTCGCTTGTCCGGGCGGCAAAATTTTCCGCCCGGACAAGCGGGGCAATAAAAAGCCCGCGACCGCCCGCGGGCTTTTTTACGGCAGAAAGTTTTCAGGCTGACGGCAGTCTTTGGCGACCATACGCGCAAGACGCGCGAGCTGATTGGTGAAACCGGCCTCGTTGTCGTACCAGATGAGCAGCTTGACCATCGTTTTGTCAAGAACCTGCGTTGACAGGGCATCAACGACTCCGCCGTATGTGCTGCCCTTGAAGTCGATGGAGACGAGCGGTTCTTCGGTAAATCCCATGTTCTCCCTGAGGAGCCCTTCGCTGGCGTCCTTGAGAGCAGCATTGACGGCGGCGGCGTCACAGGCTTTTTCCACTTCACACGTCAAATCCACAAGGGAGCAGCTGATGGTGGGCACACGCACGGACATGCCGTTCAGTTTCCCGTTCAGTTCCGGAATGACAAGGCCCACGGCCTTTGCCGCGCCCGTGCTGGAAGGCACCATTGAGGCCGCGGCGGTACGTCCGCGCCGCCAGTCCCTGTGGGTGCCGTCCAGAATGCGCTGGCTCATGGTAAAGGAATGGACGGTGGTCATCAGCCCGTGACGTATCCCGAAATTCTCATGCAGCACTTTTGCCGCCGGCGCGAGACAGTTTGTCGTACAGGATGCGGCGGAAATAATTTCGTGTTTCGCGCCGTCATACACATGATGATTTACGCCCATGACGATCATGGCGTCCGCATCCGCGGCCGGCGCGGAGATGATCACTTTTTTCGCGCCGCAGGCAAGATGGCGGGCCAGACCGTCCCTGTCCTTGATGGTGCCGGTGCTCTCCACAACCAGGGGCGTGCCGAGTTCGTTCCACCGCCATTCCCCGGCCTTGCATCGCGTTACCGCGATATGACGGCCGTTGATGACAAGACCGTTTTCATCATGCCCGACGCTGCCGGGAAAAATGCCGTATGCGGAGTCATATTTGAAAAGATAGGCCAGCGCGGCGTTGTCCGCGCGGGCGTTTACAGCCGCAACCCCGACATCCCGGTCATCCGCCAGAAGCCTCACAAGGTAGCGGCCAATCCTGCCAAAACCGTTTATTCCTATTCGCCCTGCCATATATTCGCGCACCTTTGAAGTCTTCAGCAACATTCCTGAAATACCGATTTCCACACCAAAGCCTCTCTGTCCGCCACGACAACATCATCGGGCCTTTCCGGAAGACCCCATGACATTGCGGATTTTATGCGCAACCATATTTCTGACGGCCTCCCTGGCGGGCGACAGGTATGCCCTCGGGTCAAACTGCTCCGGCCGCTCGGCCAGGAACTGCCGTATGGAGGCCGTGAGCGCCAAACGGATATCCGTATCCACATTGATTTTGCACACGCCCAGAGTGGCCGCCTTGCGCAGCATATCTTCCGGCACTCCCTTCGCGCCTCCCACTTGCCCGCCATACTTGTTGCAAAGGGCAACGAAATCCTGCGGCACGCTGGACGCGCCGTGCAAAACCAGCGGATAACCGGGCAGTTTGCCGCTTATGGCCTCAAGCCGTTCAAAGTCCAGCCTGGCCTCGCCTTTGAATTTGTACGCTCCGTGGCTTGTGCCGATGGCAACGGCCAGGGAGTCGCACCCCGTTCTGCGCACAAAATCCACAGCCTGCTCCGGGTCGGTATATACATGCTCGCTGGAATGCACATGTTCTTCCACTCCGGCGAGTTTGCCGAGTTCCGCCTCCACCCAGACCTTTTTCGCATGGGCGTAATCCACCACTTTTTTGGTCAGCGCGACATTCTCCTCATAGGACAAATGGGAACCGTCAATCATTACCGAGGTAAATCCGCCGTCAATACAATCACGGCACATTTCAAAACTGGGGCCATGATCAAGATGCACCACCACGGGCACGGCGGAATCTTCCGACAGGGCCGCCTCCACGAGCTTCATGATGTACGCCTGGCCGGCGTATTTTCGGGCGCCTGCCGAAACCTGGAGGATTACGGGGGATTTCTCCTCGGATGCCGCGCGCATGATCCCCTGCACGATTTCCATATTGTTTACGTTGAACGCGCCAACGGCGTATCGCCCGGCATAGGCCGCTTCGAACATTTCTCTGGGACCAATAAGAGGCATGGCTTCCTCCGGTTTGTGCTGATGGTTGGGCAAAAAATTCTCACGGACGAGCGTACATCATTTTTTTGAAAAGGGAAACTGTCGACAGGCATGCCATATTTCACACCATGGTTCAATGTTTTCAAAATTTGTTTGGGAGAACCACTTGCTAGCCCTCCCCTGACGGTGTATGATTGAAGAATCATGAAGCAGCTGTGGGCGCCGTGGCGCATGGAATACATACTGGAGCCCAAACCCGACACTTGCGTTTTCTGCCTTCCTCCGACCGAGGAGGAAGACGATGACCGCCTGATATTGCTGCGCAGCCGCCTCTCTTTTGTGGTCATGAACAAATACCCGTACAACAACGGGCACATCATGGTTTGCCCATACCGGCACGTTATGGACATTGCCGAACTTTCCCGTGAGGAAAGCACGGAAATCATGGATCTGCTCAAACGCTGCACAGGCGTTCTCAGAGAACATTTCCGCTGCGAAGGTATAAACATTGGTCTGAATCTTGGTCAGGCGGCAGGCGCCGGCATTCGCGAGCATTTGCACTTCCATCTGGTGCCGCGCTGGAACGGAGATTCCTCCTTCATGGCCGTGTTCGGCGATACACGCACGATCCCCGAGCACCTGCGGCAGACGTACACGGCCCTGCGGCCTTATTTGTATAAAAACAATGATTCCGGCGGGCAATCGTTAACCGTGTAACAAGGAGCATGTGCATGCGATACCTCAAGGTACTGTTACTCGTTGTGCTTGTTTTTCTGGCCTTGGTGTTCTTTTTTCAAAATCAGAACGCCCTCTCCCAGAACTTGGTGCTTACCTTGAATCTTTTTTTCATCCCGGCAATGTCATCCATCCCATTGCCTTTCTATTTTACTGTCATCACTGCTTTTTTTCTTGGAGCGCTTCTTGCTCTCTCCCTTCTTGTCTGGGACAAGGCGCATCTTTCGGCAAAGCTTCTGAAAAACAAGTGGCGCATCGGGAGCCTGGAACGCGAGGTGGAGAAGCTGCAGAAGAAGCTTGGGGAAGCATCCACCCGCTCAACATCCTTCGGAAAAACGGAAAACACTTTTTCCGGCAGTGCCAATACTGCCGCCAAGCAGCCGGAAGATGTGGCAGCCCCTGACCCGGATAAAGTCTAGCGTTCAGCCCGCCACAGCGACTGACGCCCGACAGCCCCGTTTGTCGGCCTTCAAAGCGGGCAAGGCCATTCACGGGTGCCCCTGTATTTCGCGCCGCCTGCCGGCGGCGCGAAATACAGCAGAATAAAACCCGGAAAAGCAACCTTCGCCGCCGGCCGGCCCACACACTGCGATGTCTGATGACTCCGCCAAAACAACGCCCATGTTCGCACAATACAGGCGCATCAAGGCAGAGCACCCTGATGCCCTCCTTTTTTATCGCATGGGCGACTTTTACGAACTCTTTTTTGATGACGCGCTTACCGCCGCCAAGGAACTGCAGATAACGCTCACAGCCAGAAACAAAAATGCCCCGGACCCCGTGCCCATGTGCGGCGTACCGTGGCATTCCGCGCAAGGCTATATCGCAGAGCTTGTCAACAAAGGCTACAGCGTCGCCATCTGCGACCAGACGGAAGAGCCCAGGCTGGCAAAAGGTCTGGTGCAACGGGCGGTCACCAGAGTCATCACCCCAGGCACTGTACTTGAAGACGACATTCTTGACGCGAAACACCACAACTATCTCGCCGCGCTTTGCGAGAATGCCCATGACGGCCATTGCGGCCTTGTCTATGCCGATGTTTCCACAGGACAGTGCACCGGCATTGGATTCAAACGCCAGGCCGATCTCTGGCAATGGGTGCAAAAACTCACCCCAAAGGAACTGCTGCTCCCCGAACACCATGCCCTGCCGCCTCAATGCAAATTTGAAGGGATACGCCTGCTGCGCCTGCCTTCCAGGGATTTTGACCTCAAACGGGCCACGGAACGTGTATTGGAAACGCAGGGAGTACGGCATCCGAACATTTTGGATCTGCAGGGCAAGGACACTTTGATGCGCGCCTACGGCGCGCTTTTGCGTTATCTGGACACAACGCAGATGGGCGCGACTGACCACCTGAATTCCATGGAAATACTCAATTTGTCGCGCCGGCTCATCATCGACGAGGCCACCGGAGCGAATCTGGAAATTTTCACCCGCCTCAACGGTCGCAAAGGCAAAGGCACCCTCAGGCATTTGCTTGACGAAACCGTAACTCCCATGGGTTCACGTCTGCTTGAGGACATGCTCCACCATCCCTGGCGTGAAATAGGCCCCATACTTAGAATCCAGGACGCTGTGGCCTATTTGTGCGCTAACGACGACGTCCGCGCCGCCGCGCGCGCACTCCTCAAAAAAATTGGAGATCTTGAGCGCATCTGCGCCAGAATTTCCCTGAACCGCTCAACGCCGCATGATTTCATAACTCTGCGCGCTTCGCTGGCCGCGCTTCCCGACTTGTACGCCATCGTCGCAAAGCCCGCGACAACCGCCGGAGAGGCCGGCAATGAAACCAATGTCCCTCTGCCGGAAGCCCTCAGGCATCTTGCCGACAACAGCGACCCGCTGGAAGACTGCACCAAATTCCTGTATTCCGCCCTGGTTGAAAACCCGGCCACGGTCATCACGGAGGGGGGGCTCTTCAAAGCGGGCTATCATGCCGATCTTGACGCCCTTCTTGACCTGATTGAGCACGGCGGGGAAAAACTCCAGGCCATGCTTGAGGACGAACAAAGATCGACGGGCGTCAGCAAACTGAAAATCGGCTATAATCGCGTCTTCGGCTATTACTATGAGCTGTACCGCAGTGCGGACATGCCGGTATTGCCTGACCGCTTCATCCGCCGGCAGACACTCGCCAATGCCGAGCGGTACACAACGGAAGAACTTAAAAAGCTTGAGGCGGAAATCCTTTCAGCCACAGAGCGCCGCAACGGCCTTGAATACAAGCTTTTTCAGGATCTGCGGGAGCATATGGCGCGACAGCGCGAACGGATTTTACACGCGGCGGATTGCGTCGCGCAGCTTGATTACTGGCAGGGCCTCGCCGAAACAGGACGCAAAAACAGATGGAGCCGCCCGGCCCTTGCGGACGATACCGGTCTTGACATCCGTGAAGGCCGTCACCCTGTTGTGGAAAGCATCGTCGGCGGCGCGGTTTTTGTTCCCAACAGTTTTTCGCTGGACCACAAACGTCGCCTGTGCCTGCTCACAGGCCCCAACATGGCCGGCAAATCCACCATACTCAGACA
Organism: Desulfovibrio sp.; assembly: GCA_031270875.1. The sequence continues at coordinate 10,373 of JAISXC010000240.1, read as the reverse complement.
GGTGGCCCTTATCTGTCTGCTTGCTCAAATTGGCTCCCTGGTGCCCGCCGAGCAGGCGACCATAGGCATTGTTGATCGACTTTTTTCCCGTGTTGGGGCGTCGGACAACCTGACGGAAAACCAAAGCACCTTCATGGTCGAGATGATGGAAACCGCCCGCATCTTGCGCCAGGCAGGCCGCCGCAGCCTGATCATCCTGGATGAGATCGGCCGCGGCACAAGCACCTTTGACGGCGTTGCTCTGGCTTGGGCCGTTGTGGAAGACTTGACGAAAACAGGCAACCTTTCGCCGCGCACGCTTTTTGCCACACACTATCACGAACTGACAGCCCTGGAAGGCGTCATCCCCCATGTTTTTACCATGAATGTAGCCATACGCGAATACAATAACGATATTGTCTTTCTGCACAGGCTTGTTCCCGGCCCGTCAGACCGCAGCTACGGCATTGAAGTGGCCAGGCTTGCCGGTGTGCCCGCACCGGTGGTGCAGCGGGCAAAAATCATCCTGGCCCGGCTGGAGCGCGGGCGTTCGCAAAATCACAAGACGGTCGCGGCGCTCGCCATGGCCCTGCCCGGTCTCGGCAGGCCCGCAAAAACGAACACACGTCTGAAGGAGTCAACAGCGCCGTCCAAGGTTTGCGGGACCGCGCGGCCGGTGGAGCATCCCCTGTTGCACAGGCTCAGAAAAACAGATCCGGAGGCCATGAGTCCTCTGGAGGCTCTCAAACTCGTTGCGGAGTGGAAGAAGCTCTGGGGTTCGCCAGAATCATCATGACGGCCGTAACCAGCAAAAAACGATAACGCAGATGAACGATTTGAGCGCATTCTCCGTCATCCAGGCGATTGCCGAAAAACGTATTGAGCAGGCTCAAAACAATGGCGAATTCGACAACCTGCCCGGCAGCGGCCGGCCTTTGGAGATTGAAGATATGAGCCATGTGCCTGAAGAGCTGCGCATGGCTTACAAAATCCTGCGCAATGCGGGCTGCCTGCCGGCGGAGCTTGCGGAGCGCAAGGAAATCAGCAGACTGGCCAATCTGCTGGAGCACTGCGGGGATGAGCAGGAGCGCCTGCGCCAGATGCAGAAACTGCGTTTTCTGATTTTACGGGCGCAAATGCGCCATCGGCGATCCATCCGGCTTGAAGGGGATGACCCCTATTACGCGCGCCTGCTGGATCGCCTCGGTCGCAAATAGAGCATCTCAAGCGCAATCTGCTCCAGAGTCTCGCGTATGGCTGTTTTCAGTACAAATCAGCGTCCGCTGGCATTTTTTCCCAACAGACGCGGCCTTTTTTGCGGTATTTGCGCAAAAGCACGTAAATGCCGCCAAGCCCGCCGTCATGCGCCAGCGCCGTGCAAAAGGCAAGCACTACCCGTTTGAAAGGCTCCTGGGTCAGCCAATGCGGCAGTTTTTCCCGCAACACCCCCATTCCGTTGGGAGAATTGCGTCCGCGTCCCGGTACCACCAGAACCGTGCGCATGCCCCTGTACCAGCATCCGCGCATGAATCTCCGCAAGGCCTCAAATGCCTGCACGGCATTGAGTCCGTGCAGATCAATATGGGCCTCCGGACTCAGGGCGCCCGCGCGAAGCTTGTTGATGGCCGCCATGTCAAGACCGATGACATGGCCTTCCAGATACTCATCCGTCAGGGAAAGCGCGAACTCAAGCCCGCCTTCCACAAACCTTTGCAGTTCGGCCGCCGCCGGCGCCCCCGGCGGAGCTGCCGCGGCAGACAGATGTTTTGCCGCCACCTCGCGTCCGCGCGCGGGCAGCGCGCACACCCGGCCTATCGCGCTGAGGAACAGATCGGCATCATCCTCATGCGCGATATCCCGCGTTTTTTCCGCATCTTCTGTATGAAGGGCCCTTTCTTTTTTGATTTTTATTTTCCGGCGCCGCGCCGCGCCATCCTTGACATTGCCCGGAAAACGGTTTGCAGCCAGCCTGCGGAAGGGGTTGTTTTCTGCATGAAACGCGTTGTCGGACATAGCGTAAATCCGGCCGCTGAATCACAGGGCAGCCTTGCGTGAAAGCTATTTTACCTTGGCGGAATCGGAGGAGGCCGGATTGCGGCTGTCCTGATTCCCCATGGCGTCCTGCGGCTGTCCGGCGCCTTGTTCTCCGGAAGGGACTGGAAGCGGCATCGCGCCGCTCTGCTTTTTGTCGCCGCCGACAGGGGAAGAAACGGGGGGAACAATTGCCGGAGCGCCTTCCGGCATTTTGGGAGCCGCCTTGTCAGCCTCAGGCGCGACGGACTCTTCAATGGTAACATTCAGTACGGCCGATTCGCTCTGCGGCCGTGAGCTTGTCGCATACGTGTAGCTCAACGAGGTAATGACAAAAATAACCGCCATCAATGTGGTCAGTTTGACCAGAACCCCCCCGGCGCCGGCGCTGCCGAAAACAGAGGTATTGCCGCCGCCGAAAATAACGCCCATACCCTCCTTGCCGGCCTGCAGCAGGATGAGAATCACAAGAAAAACGCACACAACGATATGCAGCGTCAGGATAATGGTCTGCACGATTTCCTCCCGGCCGTCAGCGGAACGGGTATAAAATTGCGTTATTCCCGGTAGCAGCCTGCGGCGGCGCAAAACACAAACGGAATTCAGGCCCTGATAATCTGCGCGAAAGTTTCCGCATTCAAGGAGGCCCCTCCTACCAGAAGACCGTCCACATTGTCAAGCTCCAGAAGCGTTGCCGCATTGTCCGGCCTGACGCTGCCGCCGTAAAGAATGGGGACGCCCCGGCCGGCATCCCCGAGAATCTGCGCAACCAGCGAGCGTACTGCGGCGTGGGCTTCAAGAACTTCAGCGGGACCTGCCACTTTGCCGGTACCGATAGCCCAAACGGGTTCATAGGCTATGCTCAGCCGCGCAAGGCAGTCCTCCGGCAGGTTCGCGAGTGCCGCGCCTGTCTGGCGGGAGAGTACCTTGACGAGATCGCCCGCCTCGCGTTCGGCCAGGGTTTCTCCAATGCAAAGCATGGCGGAAAAGCCGCGATTCAGGGCAAAAGCGGTTTTACGCGCGACAAATTCATCTGCCTCCCCCAACAGATGGCGCCGCTCGGAATGCCCCGCCAGAACCTGGGACACCCCCACATCCCGCAACATGGCCAGCGATATTTCGCCTGTGAAAGCGCCCTCCCCGGCAGGATAAAAATTCTGCGCGCCCACGGTCACACAGGGAGTTGCAGCAAAAATATCCAGCACAGCGGGTATGTTTGTAAACGACGGGAAAACCACAACGCGTTTGCCATGCAGATCCTCCGCCGACAGCATGTCTCGCAGATCGGAGGCGGTTTTCCTGGCTTCCTGACGCGATTTGTACATTTTCCAGTTAGCGGCTATGATTTTTTGCACAGTCAGCCCCCGTGGCGGAGGGGGAACGCAGATGACAGACATATATCAACGCGTCCTCCCCCGTGTCTGAATAATAATGAGGTCGAACAGCCACCTTGACGAATCCGCAGTTTTGATAAAGCGATATGGCCGGAGAATTCCCCGCCCGAACTTCAAGTATGGCCCTTTCTATACCCATTTTGCGGGCCACCTGCAAGACCATGTCCAATGTGCGCCGTCCCAGCCCCCGGCGGCGCTCCGGCGGGCTGACGGCCAGATTGAGTATTTCCAGTTCGCTGGCCGTGTGGTAGACAGATACGTATGCGACGAGGCGTGTGCCGCGCATGAGCCCGAACGCCGCGAAAAAGGGCTGCGTGAAGGCCTTGCGGCACTGCTCCTCGGACCATGGCATGGAAAAACAGCTTTGCTCAAGTTCGTGCACCGCTTGGGCATGTCTTTTGTCAAGACGTTGAAAGCACACAGAATTTTTACAGGAAAACGGCATCATGCCCCCTCTCCGCCCCGCGCAGAATCAGGTCCGTATCAGCGTTGAAGTTGTGGATGGCCGCAACACGCCCTTGGGCGTCATGGACTATGAGGATGTGGCGCTCCAACATCTGCTCCACCGCTCCGCCGCTATTTTGCTTCGGGATGCCGCAGGGCGATTTCTGTTGAGTTTTCAGGAAAAATCCGGCTGGGGTTTTTCCTCCATGACACCTGTGCCCGCAGGGCAATCCTGGGAAACGTGCGCCGAGATCACCCTGCGCGAACAATGGGGCTTGCAGACCAAAATTCTGCCCATTGGAGTATTCCCCCCTTGCGGGGAAAACGGGCACAGTTTTGTCGCCGCCTTTGGGGCCAGGCTGCCATCCAGCGCGGTTACGGCGCTGACAGACGCGCCGGAACGGCATTTACTGCTGGATTATGACGAACTCAAGGGGCTGGGCACACACTTCGGCGACATGCTTTCACCATACATGCGCATCGTTTTGCAAAACGGCTTTCTCCGTCCGTAGCCATCATGCCTGCAAAAGTCAATACGGATTCACACCGATACGCCATATCCGGAAGTTGCGTACAACATCGGAAAATTGCGGATAACATCATGACAAAATCCGTCTTTTCTTTTTTGAAAAATTGAAATACCATGCCGCCATCGCGATTATTATTGCGACCAAACCCTGAACGCGGGTCTGGCATGCCGCAGCGGACAGCATCACGCCAAGGTGATTCTTTTTGTATCTATATGTAATAACAAAAATCTTTTATTCCCCCAATGCAAATGACTCTCGTGTCTTTTTGCGCAGCCGCCAGAGCGTAGCGAAAAAATTGTAAGGCGGAAACAGTATGAGACAAATTTTTCACGGCAGGCTCCATACCGGAAAAAGCGGCACCGGCCTCCTGTTCTGTTTGATGTTGCTCTTTGCTGCGTATGTCTGTCCGGCCCAGGCGCAACCCCGGCAACCTATGGTCCCGCCGGAGCTGACAACACCGAGCATGCCGCTTCTGCCTTATCTTGAATATTTTCTGGACGAAAGCGGGGACATGGATGGGAAGGAAGTCATATCCGCTGAAAATGCCCAGGCGTTTCGACGGTTCGACCTCAAAAACCTGCCGCACGAAACCGGCGCCGTCTGGTTGCGTTTTATTCTGGCCCCCCTGCCTGACGGCGCGTCCGCGCCCGTCATATTTCTGGATCTGGGCGAAAGCGTGCCGGGAATGCCCGCGTTGAAACGCAAAATATCGCCGTTGCCCAAAGCGGAGAAAGACGCCAAAACCTGCCTTGTCCGACTGGACGGAATACCAGGCCCGTGGTTTCAGCCCATGCTGCGCACCTTGGGGAACGTAGCCGACAGTTGGGAAACACTTGCGCGCCCCGCCGGCGTGCTTGCCTTGGCTGTGGTCATGCTGCTCTGCATTCTTCGCTGCCTTACTGAAAAAGGCCAATGGCGTTTCTGGACGGCCGTTTATGTGGGCATGGCGCTTCTGCAAGCCTTTCTCGGCCAGCCCGCGACGGACCACGGACGCATAGAAGCGGGCAATGCGGCGGCCGCGATTGCCCCGGGCATGGCCCTGTTGCTGCTCTCGCATGTGGGGCGCCATTTGACGGGCGTCAGGAGCAGGGCGCTGAATATCCAATTTTTTCTGCTCTCTCTGCCGGGAGCCGCGCTTGCCCTGCTCCCCCTTCTCTCTCACTTCAGTTGGATAGCCCGCTATCTTGACCTCTGGCCCCTGGGCACGCTGCTTTACGCTCCAAGCGCTCTGGGAGCCGTCATGACGGGAATTCCCTGCAGCGGGCGCTTTCTGCTGGGATGCCTTTTGCCGCCTCTGTTCACGGCTGCGGGGCTTCTGCTCACGGGCGGCGACATCCCCGCAAATCTGCTGGCCTCCGCGCCGCTTTGGGGGACAGCCCTGAGCGCCATGATTATTGCGACAACCTCCATGCCAACGGGTGAAACAGCCCCGCGGGAAAAATCTTCCGCGACCGGACGCGCCGACGCCGACGTCTACAATCTTGAGGAACCGCTTGGCGATCCGAATTTGCGCATCATCCCTGTCCCGTCGACCGCGGATGAAGGTTCTTCAAACACGCAACTCCCGGCAGCGTCAGACATTCCGCAGAATTTCGTCGGAGACGCCATTCGCCTTCCCCTGGAACGTCTGATGCAGGAAGGGACAGCGCTGGAGCACTGCGCCCTCCCGCCGGCGGTACGGCAATATGTGGCAAACATGCTGGAAGCGGGCCGGGAAATGGCCGACATTATCAGCAACCCGGCCAGAAGCTTGCAGACTTTTTCAAACAACACTCACACCATATTCAATCTTCAGCACCTTATGCGCAATGCTCACGACTGCGTGGCGCCGATGGCAAAAACTTCGGGCATCGGCCTTGCCTGGTATATGCCGCCGCATTTGGAGCACATGTATGAAGGCGAAGCGGAGAATCTTGATCAAACGATCCGCATGCTTCTGGAAAGCGCTGTTCGCGCCACGCGGCACGGAGCTGTGCAATTTTCCGTAAAAAGCGTACCGGAAAGCACGGATGCCGGTCATCTTCTCTTTACGGTCAAGGATAGCGGCTCCGGCATGCCGCCCCACAATCGCTCCAGTCTGGCTTTGACGCGCGTCTGGGAACTGATTGGCTCCCACAAGGGGTTTTTGGGCATGGAATGCAGTCCGCAGGGAACCACCATTGCCTTCACCCTGCGTCTGAAGTGCCGTGAGGACGCGGCCCAGGGGAATGAACAGGATTCTTTGCCCCATGTCATCATTGTCGCGGAAAGAGCCGTTGAAAGACAGATCTTGTCCCACATGCTGAAATCTCTGCCCTGCAAAAACAGCGAGACACGCGGTCTCCATGAGGCCCTGCTGTTGCACAAGGAGAGCCCGGCCGCGCTCCTTGTTTTACATGGTCGCTTTGCAGACGCCAACGCTTCCCTGCTTCAACAATTTACGGACGCGACTCGCGCGGCATCGCTGCCTTCCTGCAAATTTCTCGGCATTACGCGGGATGACAGCCATTGGGACGCCATGGCGCAGGAAGGATTCACCCATGCCCTGGCAGAGCCGGTGGACAGCGAATTGTTCTGCATGACGGTTCGTGAAATTCTTGATGAATTTCCGCAGAAGGATACGGCAGTCAGGGGTGAGGCCAGAACAGACGCCGCAGACCCGGAACGGCCAACCTCTGCGCCCGGGTCGCAAGAATCCGCCGCGTATGCCGATGACGCGGCGATGGGCGCGATCTCCGATCCGGCGAGCGAACATCCTGCCCACAGCCGTCCGCCTCTGTCGGATATTTTCGCGCCGGACGCCATGTCCGAGCAAATTGCGCAAATCAAGGTTCCGGACCTCACCGCTTTGCCGGATCTTCTGAGCTTTGCCGAATCCCTGCGTGACTCCGCAAAAAATCCCATTGACAGAAAGGCGCAAATTACCCCGACAGACGTCTTTACCGGACTGTTCGGCTCCGGGCCGCTGCCTCCTCTTGATATGCCTTCTTCCGGCGACAAGGAGGCCGACTCCGGAAAAACGAACAATACCGTGCCCGATCTTTTCGCGGCGCAGAAAACGTCACCGGATGCCGCGCCAAAAATTGAACTTCCCGCCCTGAAGATTCCATTCCTCCCGGAAAGGGTTGTTCAGCCTGCCGCGCCAATGGCGCCGGCTGACGCTGTGCAGGGCAAAAGGCCTGTTCCGGGTCTCGAAGCCGCCGTGCCGCTTGATGGATCAACCATTTTCTCGCCGGGAACGATCCAGAACGCCGCGCCGGGGATTGATCCCGCGCTGGAGGCTCAGCCTTCCCCCCGAAAAGAATATCAGCCCGCTACGCCTGAAATTCCGCCTGGGTCCGCGCAAAAAGAAAATTCCGTCCAGGACGGGATGGACGGAACGCCGGCCTCGTTCGCCATCCTCGCTGATTCTGCCGCAAACGCCAGGCTGTCTCCCGGCGGGCAGACAACGCTGGACCAAAGGGAATCGCGTTCCCGTTTGAGGCATGCGCGTCGCAAAATGCCCCCCCGCAAGGGGCATGCCGCGCCGCAAGCGCCGGAGCGGAATTTTTCCGGCCAGCCCGCCGGGCCGGCGGAAAACGGGATGCCCCGGCTGGAAACGGCTGGACCTTTGCCGGTACCAACCGGGACGGCGGATACCCCACAGGACGCGCGCCGGTCAATTCAATCCGCGAATGACGCGTCGGTGGAATGGGTCGGGGAACCTGTACCCATACCCCCCCAAAAACCAACGGCCGCTGTTTCTCTACGCAACGAGCCGGAAATCAATTCCTCTCAATCCGCGAATGACGCATCGCCGGAATGGGTCGGGGAACCTGTGCCCATCCCCCCCCAAAAGCCAGCGGCCGCAGCTCCTTTGCGTGGCAAGCTGAAAATCAAATCCATCCGAAAGGAAAAAACGGCAAGCGCGTCCTCCGGACACTCCCCGCCTTTATCCCCCGCTGCCCCCGACCCCGTCAAACATGCCGGGCCCGTTACGCCCGCCCCAGCATTGACGACCGACGCCGTCCCAACTCCGTCTTCTGAAGCAAAACCGCAAGGCATGTCCTTCATGAACTTTATCGCAGACATGGCCCAGAGCCCGGAAAATGCCCCACGGAAGACGGATGCCCAAGCGGTGGGAACTCCAACGCAAGAACTCACGATGAAGCCGCAAACTCGCCAGGAGGCGGACAACACCATGCTGCACCTTGTTGAGCGGCTCGACAGGGCCGCAGCGGATGCCCAAAATGCCTTCGGGCAAAGCCGCGCCGCAGCGGTAGGCGAGGCCGCCCGGCGCATTGCCGTGGAATCCGATGATTTCGGCCTGCGGGTACTTGCCCGCATGGCCCGCTGCGTGGAACGCGCGGCGCGCGCGAACGACATGAACGCCCTCAAGGATCTGCTGCCTGAGCTCACGGCCGCAGTGGAGCGCAACCGCATTGCCCTTACGCCGCGAGAGTAGCGCAGTGACGCAATAACAAAAATACCGCACCCCATGCCGCTTTTGGAGACCTTGGTTTTTCTGACCGTCCACGCCCTGTCGTGGGCGGCCATCAGCCATGCGCTGCTGACAAAACGAGACCCGAGATCAGCGCTCAGCTGGACCGCGACATCGCTGCTTCTGCCCGTGCTGGGGCCGATTCTTTACTTGCTCTTCGGCATAAGCCGGGCGGAGAGCCGCGCCCACAGGCTGATGCGACGTCTTGCCGCCGTTGAGCCGGAATACGCCCACCCGCCCTTTCCCCAGGAACCGCCGGAGCGGATTCCGGCCCACCTCCTTGAAATGGAGCTTCCGGGCCGTTATCTGACGAACAGGCACTTGTGCCCCGGCAACGCCGTCACACCGCTCTATAATGGCGACATGGCCTATCCCGCCATGCTTGATGCCGTCAATCAGGCGAAAAGTCATGTTTATCTGGCAACGTACATCTTCAAATCCGGCGCCGTGTGCGGAGCTTTCGCCGAGGCCATGCGCAAGGCCGTCGTTCGCGGCGCGGATGTGAGAGTGCTGATTGACGGCATCGGCGCGCTCTATTCCCTCTCCAAGCCTTGGAAGCATCTGCTCGCCCAAGGCGCGAATGTTGAATTTTTTCTTCCCCCGCGCCTCTTCCCGCCGAATTTTGGCATCAATTTGCGCAATCATCGCAAAATACTGATCTGCGACGATACGGCGTTTACAGGCGGGATAAATATCGCGGATAACAACTGTCTCCGGAAGCATCCGCGCGACGGCATACAGGATGTGCATTTTCACTGTCAGGGCCCCATTGTTCACGATCTCAGACGGGCTTTTTTGTTGAACTGGGGCTTCAGCACCGGCAAATATGATCCGCTGGACGCACCCGTGCCGCCTGCGGCGGGCGGGAGCCGCTGCCGCCTTGTGATGGACGGCCCCGGGTCGGACATTGAAATTCTCAATGAGGTGTTCTGCGGCGTCATCAGCGCGGCCAGACGCATCATCAGGATCATGACGCCCTATTTTCTGCCTTCCCATGACATAATGGCGTCGTTGCGCTCCGCGGCCCGACGCGGCGTTGAAGCGAGGATTGTGTTGCCGGACAAAAACAATTTGCCCTATATGCATTGGGCCATGCTGCGCCTTTTGCCCGCTTTGCTGCGCGCCGGAGTCCGGCTTTGGCTGCAGGCGCCCCCGTTTGCCCACAGCAAACTTCTGACCATTGACGGAAGCTACAGCCAGATAGGGTCGGCAAATCTTGACGCCCGCAGTCTGCACCTGAATTTTGAACTGAATATGGAAATTTTTGATGCCGGACTGCATGACAAACTTGCCCGTCACATTGACGCGGCTATCTCCAGCGGCCGGGAAATAACACTGAAGGACATAGAGCGCCAGTCCCTGCCGGCCAAGCTGCGCAACGCCGCCTGCTGGATATTCTCGCCCTATCTCTGATTTAGGCCTGTTTGTTTTTCCGGTGTGCCGGCAGGCCCTCCGGGTGGCTGTAAGCCTCTGCGAGCTTGGATTGCGGGCTTGGCCAGAATCAATCATGGTAGCTCTGAACCCGTTCAGGGCGCG
>JAISXC010000299.1 GCA_031270875.1 Desulfovibrio sp. | reverse complement strand
CCGCCGTAGTTCAGCAGGGTCTGGTGCAGCGCGGAGGAGCAGTTTGCCTGCCGGCAGACCCAGAGCACATGGCCCATGGTGGCCATGTGGACATCCTTGACTTCCGGCAGACGGGACAATAGCGTCGACAAGCGCGCCATGGGGAAATCCTTGTTTTATGCATCAGCGCGAAATTTGTTGTGGCAGCCCTGCATCTGTACCTAACGGACGGCAGAGAATTTTATTTACTATTTTTTCAAAAAGTAAAAAAATATAACGCAAAACACAAGCCGCACGCGACAAAACCAGCCCGACGCAGCAATGCGCAAAGGGCGGCGAGGCGCCCCGCGTCCCAGCAGGAGCCGGCTTCGTTTTGCGGCGGTCCCATCCAGGGTTTGTCCACCAGTGCACCGAAATACACCGAAGGTCCGGCCATGCGCCCCGCGCAAAGCCAGGCGCAGGCCGCCATGGGCAGCCCGGAGTTGGGGCTCGGCATGCCCCGCGCCTGACGCGCCACAAGCTGAAAACCCGGCCAATGCCCCCGCCAGGGGCGCATGAGGCGCAAAAACAGAGAAATTCTGTCTGTCAGCCACAAAACCGGAACGGAAAGGCGGGCCGGAACAAAAGCCAGAATATCGTCCCCGCGCGCTCCGGCCCAGCCCAACCGGCGCCAGCGTTCCGTCATATACCCCCACATGGAGTCCGCCGTACTGATGGCCTTATAGCACCAAAGACCCACAGGGCCGGCCGCAAGAAGCCAGAAGTACGGCGCGAGAAAGGCATCCGTGAAATTTTCGGAAAGTGTGTCCGCCAAGGTTTTGGCGAGCAGGGGTCTGTCCAGGGAACTCACGTCCCTGCTGACCAACAGGGAAACAGCCTGCCGCGCCGCGCGCAACGGGGATGTTTCCACCTTGCGCGCGGCCTCGGCGCCCGTTTGGAGCAGACAACCCAAGGCAAGGCCCGCCCAGGAGAAATACACGGCCAATACGATTCCCACAAGGGGCAGGGCAACGAGCAGCCGAACCGTGGTGCCCGCGCAGCATGTCAGCAGCAGCACGCTGACAAAACCGGCGAGTCTGCCATGACCCCGGCGTTCCAGACGCCTCGCGGGGACTTCCATGACACGCAGCAGACGGCCCGCGAGCGCCACCGGGTGCGGCCAGGGCAGACGCGGGTCGGCAAAAAGAATATCCAGCAGAAAGGCCAGAGGGGCCATCCACCAGCATTCCCACACGCTGTACGGGAAAACGGCGTTCACGCCCGGCGCCCGAGCTTGTCCATTGAAAAAGCCTAGAACCGTCACCGGGAAAAGTCAAGAATGCGTCGCCATGCCTGCGGCGACCGCCCTCTCTTCAATCCGGCCTTTTCGCCGCAGGCAGCCAAAAGCATCGCAAGGATGAAATTCCCGGCACAATTTTTTGGACTTGGCTTGTGTGATGAAATTATGTATGCTGACAAATTGAAGTTTACATGACATTGCCCTGAAGCCAAAACAGGCGGGCGGTCATCGCCGCTTATACGCAATGAAGGAATACCGCGACCACTATTTCCGCAAGGCCAGGGAAGAAAACTATCCGGCCCGCTCCGTCTACAAACTCAAGGAACTGGATGCGAAATTCCGCCTTTTGAAACCGGGGATGAGGGTGCTGGATCTGGGGGCCGCGCCCGGCTCCTGGAGCATCGGCGCCGCGGAAAAGATAGGAGGCGGGGGTCTTGTGCTTGCCTGTGATATTCAGGCCACGGGAGTGGCCTTCCCGCAGCAGGTGATATTCATGCGGGAGGACGTGTTCAACCGCTCGGCAGCTTTTGAAGCGCGTCTTGGAGAGCTTGGGCCTTTTGACGTGGTTTTGAGCGATATGGCCCCGCACACAACGGGTTCGCGCGCTACGGACCAGGCGCGGTCCCTGGAGTTGGCTGCGGAGGCGTTCTCCCTGGCGGGCCTTTGCCTCAAACATGGCGGGGCCTTTGTGGTAAAAATTTTTATGGGGCCGGACATTCAGGAACTGCTTGCCCCCATGCGGCGGGTCTTTGCCACGGTCAAAATATTCAAGCCTAAGAGTTCCCGCGCGGAAAGCAGGGAAATCTTTTTCGTCGGGCTCAATTTTCTGCCCCCGGGACACAGTGGACTTTCTGCGTGAACGGGGCGAAGCCCTCTCCGCGGCCGGCGCGGCAAAAGGGGAATGACCGGAAGATTTCGTCAGGGAGCGTCGGTGGATATACTCACAGTTCTGGAGGTTCTATGTCCGGGCACAGCAAGTGGGCCAATATCCAGCACCGCAAGGGGCGTCAGGACGCCAAGCGGGGCAGGATTTTCACAAAGGCGGCGAAGGAAATCATCATCGCCGCCAAAAGCGGCGGCGACCCTGCGGGCAACCCCCGCCTGCGCGCGGCGATAGCCGCTGCCAAGGCTGTCAATCTTCCCAGGGACAAAATTGACGCCGCCATCCGCAAAGGCACCGGCGAGGACGCGGGCGGCGATCTGACGGAAGGCTTTTACGAGGGCTATGGTCCCGGCGGTATCGCGGTAATGGTGGAAGTGGCCACGGACAACAAAAATCGCACGGTGGCCGAGGTGCGTCATCTCTTCACCAAGCACGGCGGTTCCATGGGGGAGAGCGGCAGCGTGAGTTGGATGTTTGAGCGCAAGGGCGTGATTCGTGTGGAAAAGACCGCCTATGCCGAAGACAGGATCATGGAGGCCGCCCTGGAGGCCGGAGCCGACGACGTGCTGGATGAGGATGATGTCTGGACAATACACACAGCCATGGCGGACTTCGCCGCTGTGCGCGACTCGCTGGAGGAGGCGGGCATCGCCATGCAGGCGGCGGAGCTTGCCATGATCCCCCGGAATCTGGTTGCCGTGAATGCCGAGGCGGGACTGAAAGCGTTGCGTCTGATGGATGCTCTGGACGACAATGACGACGTGCAGAATGTCTACGCCAACGCGGACTTCCCTGACGACATGCCTGCCGGGTAATCCTGCGTGTGCAAGCTGTAACCGTCATCGGCATTGATCCCGGATCCCAGCGCACGGGCTGGGGCGTCGTCCGGGAAGCATCCGGCAGGCTCACCCTGCTGGAATGCGGCGTTGTGCGGGCCGTTCCGGGAGAAAAATCATTTTCCGCCAGACTGGCTCGCATTTACCACGAACTTTTGTTCATTCTTTCCAGTCACGCCCCGGACGAGGCGGCGGTGGAACAGGTTTTTACCGCAAAAAACGCCCTTTCCGCCCTCAAGCTGGGGCAGGCGCGTGGCGTGGCGGTGGCGGCCTGCGCCGCTCATGGCCTGGCCATCAGCGATTATGCGCCCACGCTGGTCAAGCAGAGCCTTGTGGGCACAGGACGCGCGGAAAAAGAGCAAGTGGCCTTCATGGTGAAGCGCCTGCTCAACGTCAAAGGAACGGGAATGGCGCTGGACGCCTCGGACGCCCTGGCGGTGGCCCTGTGTCATTTGAATATGCGACGCTTTGCGAAACTGACGGCCGCGGAACACTGAAAAGACACACCTGAATTTTTGAAGGAGCAGGCCATGCCGGCTTTGACGGATGACAGTGTCCCCCATGATTTCCAACCCGACTTCAGCAAAGGCCATCTTCCGGCCATCGTGCAGGATGCGTCCAGCGGCGAGGTGCTCATGCTCGCCTATATGAATGAGGAAGCCTGGCGCAAAACGCTGGAAAGCGGTGAGGCCTGGTACTGGAGCCGCAGTCGCGGCAGGCTCTGGCACAAGGGCGAAAGTTCCGGCCATGTGCAGATTGTGCGCTCCCTGCGGCTTGATTGCGACAACGACGCCCTTCTGCTGGTTGTCGAGCAGAAGGGCGGGGCAGCCTGCCACACGGGCAGAAGAAGCTGTTTTTATCGCGAATTGCGCAATAACGTCTGTCATGTCTGCGCGCCGCTGGTTTTTGACCCCCGGCGGGTTTACGGGAACGGCAAATAAGGATTGCGCCGAATCGACTTTTAGAATGCAGTGAGGAACAGTCATGGAGACAACCCCGATCATCAAACTGGCCGTGCCGAAAGGCTCTCTTGAAGAGGCCACCATTGATCTTTTTGGTCGCGCCGGCTGGAAGATCCGCAAGCACAGCCGCAATTATTTTCCGGATATCAATGATGCGGAAATCACCCTCTCCCTCTGCCGCGCCCAGGAAATCGGCTCCTACGTGGCCGCCGGCGTCATGGATGCGGGCATCACCGGTCTGGACTGGCTCAATGAATACGGCCATGAGGACAAGGTGGAGCGCGTGGCGGACATCGTGTACTCCAAATCATCCAACAAACCTTGCCGCTGGGTATTGGCCGTGGCCGGCGATTCCCCCTACAGGACGCCACGGGATCTGGCGGGCAGGCGCATCGCCACGGAACTTCAGGGCGTGACGCGCCGCTATTTCGCCGGCATGGGCGTGGATGTGGAAGTTTTTTATTCCTGGGGAGCCACGGAGGCCAAAGTGGTGGAAGGACTGGCCGACGGCATCGTGGAGGTGACGGAAACCGGTACCACCATCCGCGCCCACGGCCTGCGCATTATCGGCGAGGTTATGGTTTCCTTTCCGGTGCTCATTGCCGACAGGGCCGCCTGGCGGGACAGCCGCAAGCGCGCCAAGATCGAGCAGTTGAACCTTCTTTTGCAGGGCGCCCTGCGCGCCGAAAGTCTCGTCGCCATCAAGATGAACGCGCCGGCGGCGCACCTTGAGGCCATACTGCAGATGCTGCCCGCTCTCAACTCTCCCACGGTCGCCCCCCTGCGCGACACGGCCTGGCTTTCCGTGGAAACAGTGGTGCGGAGCGCCGTGGTGCGCGATCTGATTCCGCAGTTGCGCCGGGCAGGGGCTGAAGGCATCATTGAATATGGCTTGAACAAGGTCATTTGAAGCAAAAGCCGACCCGGCCGCGCCAGGCTGGCGTCTGATTGCCATTTTCGGGCGGTCTGGAGCGCCGTTCACAGAATATCAGGAGTTTCCCCCGTGGATACCGATGCCAGCCGCGAATTTTTGGACAGCCTGCCTGAAATCAAGGCTGACGGGATATTCCGCTTTGACTGCAATCCCGACGTTCCCTGTTTCAACCGCTGTTGCGCGGAACTCACCCTGCCGCTGACGCCCTATGACGCGCTGCGCCTGCGTCGCCGGCTTGGCATGTCCGGTGGGGATTTTTTACGGCGTTTCACCACGGTGCGCTCTTTTCCGGACACGGGTTTCCCTCTTCCCATGCTGCGCATGCTTGATGGCCCCGGTGCCCCCTGTCCCTTTGTAAATCCTGCCGGATGTATGGTCTATGAAG
The DNA here is from genome assembly GCA_031270875.1 of Desulfovibrio sp. The sequence goes on along the minus strand of JAISXC010000299.1, from coordinate 1,297 downwards.
ACCGCCCTGGCGCCTGTCGCTGCTATCCCTTGGGGCGAGGCGCGTCCATGGGGAACGGCGGAGGAGTGACGGAGCGTTTTTTCCTCGTGCGCGAAGAGCATTGCAGGGGATTTGACAAAGGCAGGAAGCGCAGCCCGGCCCAATGGTTTGCCGACCAGAAGCTCGCCGCGTACAACGCCGCCAACGACCGCTATATGCGCCTGATGACAATGGTGCGCGCCACGGGCAAACCTCTGGAGGCGCGTCTTGCCGCTATGGCTGTGCTCTGTCTTTTCCAGTTGGACGGATTTCGTGAACTTATTGAAAAAATGGATATTTTTAAGCGAGTGGAGGCGGACGGGCCGCGCAGGGCCGCGGTTATGGACACAAGCCTTGCCGGTGATGAGGCGGCCCTGAATTTTGCCCTGGACTGGATGGAGATGGCGATTTTTAACAATTTAAGGGAGGGATTGGCCAAAAAAGTTTCAACGCTCATGTGAAAAATCTCTTTTACAACAGCAAAAAATCTGCTATTATACCCGCAGTGCGTTTTATTCTGACTGTTTATGCTTGTAATAACAGCAGGATACTGTTTTTTTGCAGCAATACTTCAGGAGGAGCCTTATATGCATTTCGGCAGGCAGATGTATGAATTTTTGTTGAGCGGATCGCGGGCCTATGCCGCTTGGGACATGGAGGTTTCCGCCTCCATTCTCAAGAGCCGCAAAAAACTTCTGATCTTGTTGGCTCTGGCGGCCCCCGTCCTTATGGTCTGTCTGGCCGAGGCCTACGAAGCCCATGAAATGCTGGGCGGGAAAAGCGCTTACGCGCCCGCTTTCTACACCACAACGATTTTTTTCGCTTCCATCGCCGTGGGCCTGGCGGCCGGACTTATCACCGGCTGCATCGGCGCTGGCGGAGGTTTTATCATAACCCCGGCGCTCATGGCGGTGGGCGTCAAGGGCATTCTGGCTGTCGGAACGGACTTGTTTCACATTTTCGCCAAGGCCATCATGGGCACCACCGTGCATAAAAAGCTCGGCAATGTTTCGGCAAAGCTGGCTGTCGCCTTTCTCGCGGGTTCCATCGCGGGAACCGTCATCGGCGGCGCTGTCAACAAAGGGCTTTACAACGCCGATCCCCTGCTTTCCGAGCTTTTCATCAGCACCATCTATGCAGTTCTGCTGGCTTTTCTCGGTTTTTACGCCCTCTTTGACTTTCTGAAAGCCTCGCGGGGAACCAGGTCCGATGCCGGAGGGGACGCCCACGGCGGTCCCGCGGGCATGACAGGGCTTTCCGTCAAAATGCAGAGCCTCGC
>JAISXC010000280.1 GCA_031270875.1 Desulfovibrio sp. | reverse complement strand
CCAAGCGAAATGAGTTTTTCCCTGCCGTGAAAGCGGTATTTGAAACGCCATGCCTTGGTGCCGCTTGGGGAAACGAGCAGAAAAAGGCCATTGCCGTCGAAAAGCTTTTGAGGCTTGTCTCCGGGCCTTACGGCTCTAAGCGCGGTATCGGTCAATGCCATTGGGGTAATTCTCCGTGATGAAGTTATTTTACCCCGTAATTTACCCTAGAAGTAGGGGTATGTCTATGTGTCCCGTTAGATACAAAGATGTCTTTATTTTTAAATTTATCTTTTATTTTCACATAGTTTAATACTAAGATGGACGTTACGAATTGCAGATATGCCTCTTCGTAGTGGAGGACTACACACTAAAGCTATCTATAAGTAAATACTCTCAGAAATTGAAGCAATTTTTATCGGGAATCGGAATAATTTTTTCAACGGAAGTCGCGCTTCTTACTCGGCGCAAGCTCCTTGCTGGACAAGAGGCATGGGGGTTGGTATTTTCCTTGGGAGAATTTGCGAAAAACCTGATGTGAACACGCCATGCCCCGACTGCCCTGGCCCGAGTATTTCATGAATATCACCTATCTGGTGAGCGAGCGCTCCACCTGCGCGCGCCGCCGCGTGGGGGCCGTGGCCGTCAAGGACAAACGCATCCTCGCCACCGGCTACAACGGCGCTCCGTCCGGCGTGCCGCACTGCCTGGATATCGGCTGCCTGCGCGGGCAACTCGGCATCCCCTCCGGGCAGCGACACGAAATTTGCCGCGGCCTGCACGCGGAACAAAACGTCATCATCCAGGCCGCCGTCCACGGCATCAGCATTCGGGGCGCGGAACTTTACTGCACCACGCATCCCTGCGTTCTATGCTCCAAGATGCTGATCAACTGCGGAATCCGGCGGATATGCTATGTGGAAGACTATCCTGATGAACTCGCCGCGGCCATGCTGAAAGAAGCGGGCGTGGCGACGGACAAACACGATTTCACACCGCCGCCGGCGAGGCAGGGACATGACTGAGCAGGCAACGGACTACACGCCGTTTATGCGCGAAGCCCTGCGTCTGGCGGAACGGGGACGGTACGCCGCTTGTCCCAATCCCACTGTCGGCGCCGTGCTGGTGCGCGACGGCCGTTGTGTGGCCCAAGGGTTTCACCGCGCAGCGGGACAGGCGCACGCCGAGGTGGCCTGTCTGAAAGACGCTTCCGCCCGCGGCGTGCCCACGGCAGGGACAACGCTTGTGGTGACGCTTGAACCCTGCAACCATCACGGCAAGACCCCCCCCTGCGTCAAGGCCATTCTGGGTGCCGGCATAGGCAGGGTTGTCGTGGGCGCGCGGGATCCCAATCCTCTTGCGGCGGGCGGCACCGCGGCTCTGCGCGCTGCGGGCGTTGAAGTTACGGAAGGCGTGCTTGAGCGGGAATGCCGGGATCTGATTGCCGATTTCCTCGTCTGGCAAACGACGGAACGACCCTATGTCATCCTGAAAATGGCGGCCACGCTGGACGGCCGCATTGCCGCGCGCAACGGCCATTCCCAGTGGATCAGTTCAGAAAGCTCCCGCCTCCGGGTGCGGCAATGGCGGGCCGGCATCGGACAGTGCGGCGGCGCCGTGCTGGTGGGCGGCGGCACGTTTCGGGCGGACAATCCCCGCCTTACGGCGCGGGGTGAATTCGCGGCGGAAGCCCAGCCTCTGGCCTGCATTCTTACCTCACGCCTGCCCGGGCCCGGAGAGAGTTTTCGTCTGCTCGCGGAGCGCCCCGAACAGACGATCTTTTTCACTCCACCGACCGTGGCCGGTTCCGACCGCGCGGAAAAACTACGGGCCAAGGGCGTGCGCGTACTGAACTACGGGCATGGTCCCAAAGACGGCGAGGGAAAGGGCGGGGCTGACCTCCCCCTCGCGCTGACGGCCTTGCGTCGCGAGTCAGGCTGCCCCTATGTATTGTGCGAAGGCGGGGGAAGGCTTGCCCTCTCGTTGCTGGAAGCGGGACTTGTGGACGAATTCCGGCTGCACCTGGCCCCCAAAGTCCTGGCGGACAACGAAGCCGTGCCCCTGTTCACGGGGCGCGCGTCGGAAAGCATGGAACAGGCCCTTTCACTCAGGCTCTGCGGGACAAGCCTTTGCGACGGTGATGCCCATCTCGTGCTCAGGCCGGAAATCGGCCCAATCTGAATGAAGGTCGGACGTTATGTTCACAGGAATCATTCATGGTCTTGGCGAGATTGTCTCTCTTGACAAAAATAACGGAGAGTGCCGCCTCACGTTGCGCCCGCTCTTTGCCCTGAAGGACATTGCCGACGGAGAATCAATCGCCGTCAACGGAGCCTGTCTTTCCGTGGAAAGGCACAGTCGGGAAGACGTTACCGTCTACGCCTCGCGGGAAACCCTTGAGCGCACCGCCATCGGCGTGTTTGCCGCCGGCAGGCGCGTCAATCTGGAGCGCGCCTTGGCTGTGGGAGACCGCCTCGGCGGACATCTGATCAGCGGACATGTGGATTGCCTGGCCTGCCTGCGGGAGATGCGCCCTGCGGGTCTCTCGCTCGCCTGCCGCCTGACCTTCCCCGAGGAATACGGGCCAGAGGTCATTCCCAAAGGATCGGTCGCGCTGGACGGCGTCAGCCTGACGGTGAACGAGTGCGGCAGGGATTTTCTCACCGTCAACGTCATTCCCGACACGCAAAAACGCACGACCGTGCGCTGGTGGCGGCCCGGCGACCGCATCCACATGGAAACAGACATGATAGGCAAATATGTGCGCAGCCTGCTTGAACGGCGGGAACTCCGGCCTGCCGGAAGCGGCGGTCTGGATCGGGAGTTTTTGCTGGACAACGGATTTTTGTGACAGCGCGGAGCAAGGTTTGCCGGAGGAGGCGGGGCGCGATCGCCGGGCAAAGCCCGCCGGTCATGCCCCAAGCGTAAACTGTTTTAGGCCGTGTTAACGCTGATTGCAAAAATGTGATCGTTGAAATGCTCCAGCCGGGCAGAATTTTTACAAAAATTTGAAATTCGGGCGTCAGGAACACTCCAAGGAACATGGCAACGACAACGCCGCTGACCACCGTCCAGATTATGCGAGGGTGCTGGTGTAAAACAATTCGGATTTCACGCCATCCGCCACCTGTCGGCTACAATCCTGGCTCACGCCGGACTGGACATCCCGACGGTGCAAGCAATCCTGCGTCACAAGAACCCCAACACCACGGCACGATATATAAAAATTCTTGGCATCCGGCCGGACAAACGTGATGCCGTTTTCTCAAAAAGAAGAGGCCCGAAGATTACCCCCTTCGAGCCTCAAAAGGCGATTGGCGCATGGTGCAACCGAAAAACAAGAAATCTGGCGTCACCAACGGGATTTGAACCCGTCTTAGCGGCTTGAGAGGCCGCCGTCCTAACCGGGCTAGACGATGGTGACAAGAAATAAGCCCACAGGGGATATCAAATATATCTGTAGGGGCATTCTGTCAAGCAGTTACCTGCAATAAAGCAGGACAATCGAATGAATCAAGGGAACTCGGCAGCCAAGGCTGAAGCTAAAAATTCGTCATCCCACCCGGCGCGCTTGCGCCTGACACGCATACTCTTCTTTCCGGGCAGGGATTTCAGTACGTCATGAATGTAGCGAATTTTCAATCCCCCAATGACTGCGCACTGCCTTGGCAAGGAGATATTCATCCGCAGGCAGAGAGGTGATGAAATAGCGAGCATTTTCAGTAGATACGCCATCTATTTCGCGAATAGAAGTCACACTGCCGATGGATTTGATACCTTCCCATTGTTCCGTGGCGGTGAGGAAGTCTATCTGATCCGTAATGGTGTATGTTCTGGTTTCTATTCGCCCATAATCCTTGTCAAAAGTTCTACATGTTGGCAAGCCGTTTGAAGACGCTAAAAGGAAAATCTCCTTATGACTTCATCAGAAATATTTGGACCTTGCAGCCTGATAGGTTTATCTTTAACCCAAACCACTTCAATGTGGGACTAAACATCTAGACTCTGCCGTCAATAGATTTTGACCCAAAGGGCAAGACATCTGACATGCACGGCTGCCAGGAATGAAGGCGTATTCTTAGCGTACCGGGTGGCAATGCACGCCGTTGTTTCAAGTGCGGAAAAGCATTTTCAACCGGGTGAGGGAGGGAGCACAACCTCCATGTTCGCATTCACCGCCGATTTAGAGCATTTTGCTATTGAAAATATCTAGAAATCATTTAGAATGTCCGCATGTCGACAGCAAGCAAAGACACTCGGGAAAGGGCCGTAGAAGCATACAAGAATGGCGCATTCACCCA
>JAISXC010000183.1 GCA_031270875.1 Desulfovibrio sp. | reverse complement strand
TCATTGTCAAGCTGGGCCAGAATGTCGCCCTTCTCCACAATCTGCCCTTCGCGCACAAGCACCGCGCGCAAAATGCCGCCTTCCAGGTTCTGTATGGTCTGCGTGCGCTGCGAACCGACCACCTGCCCCTCCGCATGGGTGACTTCGTCTATATCCGCGAAGGCCGCCCAGATGATCAGCAGCAAAAGCATCGCCGCCACAGTCACGGAAAGGGCGCGCACGCCAAAGCGCGGACGGCGCGAAAGGGCCGCGTCCACCTCGCTGGCGAACTGGATGTCATCGGACGTAAGGCCGCGCAGCGGCGCATCCATGGCCGCGAACAAACCCGCGCCGGCCTGCGGCGGCCCGCCGCCGGAAGCGGCGGGAGCCTGCCCGCGCTGGCCGAGGGAGCTGCCCACAGACTGCAAAAAACCTTTGTCCGGCTTTTGCTCCTGCCCGCCGCCAAAAAACAGCTCCCGCAAAAAACGCCGGGGGCCGCCGCCTTCATCTTTTTCCTCGTCGGACGCCGCGCCGAGGGGACGCATGTCGACAGGCCCGAGCATCTGTCCCGAAGAGGCTGCCCCGCCCTTGTCATCGGCATTCTGCCTTTTGTCCAGCATGGCCGCAAAAAACTGGCTTACACCATCCCCCGGCATACCGGGCATATTGGGCACTTCACTGTCGTTTTTGGCGGCGTCGGACCGCTTTTCCCCAATCTGGGCGGGCTGTTGGTCAGAAGGCGGCACCGCCCCCTGGCCTGAGGCCGCCAGGGCGGAACTCCGGGATGTGTTTCTTCTGGAAGTCAGATCCATATATCAGTTCCCCGAGGGTTACGGGGCAGCGGACGCGGCGGCCACCGCTGCCATGCTTTGCTTGGAGCGCTCGCGGAGGCGTTGCAGAACCTTGTCGCGCGGCCCGTCCATTTTGATCTGCCCGTTCTCCATAACGATCAAGCGCTCCACGATACGCAGCATGGAAAGCCGATGAGTGACAAGCACAACGGTTCTGCCTTCCATAACGGTCTGTAAACGCTTTTGCAGCATGAGTTCCGAATCGGTATCCATATTGCTGGTGGGCTCGTCCAGAATCAATACCTCCGGATCGCGCACCAGCGCGCGGGCCAAGGCCACGGACTGCCGCTGCCCCCCGGAAAGCGCCTTGCCCTGCTCGCCGACCTGCGCGGCAAAACCGGCCGGGTTGTTGCGCAAAAAATCGGTGACCCCGGCCAGCGCCGCGGCGCGCAAGACCAGATGGTCATTGATGGTGGGATCCCCAAGAGCGATGTTGTCCCGAATGCTGCCGTAAAACAGAGTGATATCCTGCGGCAGAACGCCAACGCGCCCGCGCAGATCCGAGCTGGGTATCTGGCGGATGTCCACATCGCCGAATTTGACGGCACCTTCCTTGGGCTGATACAGGCCTATCAGCAGCCTGGAGAGGGTGCTTTTTCCGGAACCCATGGGGCCGATTACGCCAACGCGCTCCGCCTGCTCAATGTGCAGTGAAACGCGGTCGAGGGCCAGCCTCTCGGAACCGGGATAGGCAAAGGATACCCCTTCCAGGGTGAACGACGGACGCAGCATCCCAAAATCCATGCAGCTCCGTTCCACCTGGTTTTCCGAAGGCAATTCCATAAGCATGTCAAGCGCTTTCAGCGTCACCTGCGAATTCTGTATCCGCGTGAGAAGGGAAGCCATCTGCAGGAGCGGGGCCATGGTCCGGCCGACAAGGATATTGGCGCCGATGAGGGCGCCCATTGTCATGTCGCCGTCGTTGATGCGGTATACGCCCCACACAATCATGGCCACGGTTACGATCTGCGTTATCAGCATGGATGCCGTGATGGCCAGGTTGTTGTATCTGCGCGCCTCGCTGTTTGACTTGGCGGAAAGCCCCACCACCGATTCCCAGAGGCGCTGCATGCGGCTTTCGGCCATGCAGGATTTCAATGTTTCCAGGCCGGCGACAATTTCAACAAGCAGGGCGTTTTTTTGCATATTCTGCTTGTAGCTTGTCTCGGCGCAACGTTTTGACTGATGCTGCAGAAAGATCCCCACCCCCACAAGCAGGGGGATGGCGCCGATCGGCAGAAATACCAGCGGGCCTCCGATAAAGACTATGAGCAAAAGAAAAATAACAAGAAAAGGCAGGTCAATACATGCAAGCAAGCTGGACGAGCTGAAAAATTCACGCAGTTGCTCAAACTCGCGAAGGTTGTTGACAAGCGCGCCTGTGGATTCCGGCTTGGCGTCAAGACGCATGGAAAGCACTTTTTCGACAAGGGTGCTTGAAAGCACAATATCCGCGTTTCGTCCCGCGACATCAACAAAATGGGTGCGCAGCGACGAAAGCAGAAAATTGAACAGATAGATAATGGCTATGCCCGTCGCCAGCACCCACAACGAATCAAGAGCGGCGGCCCCGTTGGGCACAACGCGATCATAGACATTCATGGTAAAAAGCGGGCTGGCCACGGCGATCAGGTTGATCACCACGCTGGCCAGGGCCACGTGCCGGTAAATGGGGGCATAATAGCGCAACACATCCCAGAACCAGCGCTTCCCCTTGGAAAGCACAAGCTTTTCCGCGCGGTCGTCCGGGGCCGCCTGCACGGCGGCAAATAGCGCATAGCCGGAATAATCGGCCTTGATGGCTTCAAGCGGAACAATCTGCGCCGTCTCGTTCGTTTCCGGAAAAATGACTTCCGCCGAATCCCCTTTGACGGAAGTGAGCACGCAGCAGCGATCCCTGGTGAGCAACAAAATGCAGGGCAGAACCGGCCCGGGTATGTCCTCCAGGGCGGGCTTGTAAACAATCCGGCCGGACAGGCCCGCTTTGCGCGCCGCGCGCAGACATGCCTGGGGCGTGACATTGCTGCCGGTAAGGCCCGCCATGAGAAACTGCGGCGAAACAATCTTGCCGCGCAGGCGCAGCAAAACAGCCAGACTCCGCAAAAGGCCGGGCATGAAGTCCACATCCGAAGGCCGCAACGGTCCTGTGGTCTTGCCAGCTTCCGCCGGAGGGGAGGATGGAGGCGCGGCGGGAACAGCGGCGGCGCCTCCGGGGGCGAGGGCGCTCCCATGTCCTTCCGCCGCGGCTTCCCGGGCAGAGGAGGCTTGGATCGCATCGGAAAAAGAACCATTGGAAGATGTCGAGCTGATTTTTTCCATGTAACTTCCGGAAGTAGTGTATAAGCCTTGCGCAAAACACGCCGCCGCCAACATGCCGGACGGCTTCGGGTGCTGCCGCGATTTCAGGAAACTATTGTACTCTACACTAATGAAAAAAACAAGGGCTCCACCAAACCCGGCGAATCTCGGCAAGGTCGGACTGACTTCCCGGCTGTCAACGGCAATCCGGAAGTCTTTCGGAATTCGGGTCCGGTTGTCCGGCATTCATGCTTGGATGCAAGATTGGATCGCGCCTGCACGCCGCGAAGGCAGTGTCGTTTACCCGTTTGCCCCCAGGCGGGACTTTGCTGTTGATGACGACTAGATGCCGTAGTCACGAGATTGTCCAAATTTAGTTTTTCTGTCATATTTCGCCGATAACGAAGCGGATATGACAGTACCAGCGCACCGTCGGCATGATATTTCTGATGAAGTCCGGAAAAAACTTGAGCCTCATTTGCCCGGCCGTCAAGGGAGCTGGGGAGGCAT
>JAISXC010000113.1 GCA_031270875.1 Desulfovibrio sp. | reverse complement strand
CTGTATGTGCCCGGCGGGCAAGGGGGCAATACCCCCCTGGTTTCATCCCTGCTCATGAACGCTATTCCCGCGCAGGTTGCCGGCGTGCCGCGCATTGCGGTGTGCACTCCGCCACGCGGGGACGGCAGCATCAATCCCGTGATTCTGGCGGCCGCGCATTTGTTGGATATTGACGAGATATACCGCGTGGGCGGTGCTTGGGCCATCGGCGCCCTTGTTTTCGGCACGGAAAGCCTGCCCGGAGTGGACGTTGTCGCGGGCCCCGGAAATATCTGGGTAACAACGGCAAAGCGCCTCTGTCACGGCGTCGTGGGTATAGACATGACAGCCGGCCCGAGCGAGGTGCTGATTCTGGCGGATGCCACAGCCGACCCCGCCATGATCGCGGCGGACATGCTTGCCCAGGCGGAGCACGATCCCCTGGCTTCGGCCCTGTGCCTCACGGATACTCCCGCTCTGGCCGACAGAATTCAGCTGGAGCTGCAAAAACAGTGCGCCTCTCTGCCCCGCTCCCGGACAGCGGCCCGTTCGCTGCTCGACTGGGGGGCCATCGTGATCGCGCCGGACATGAGAACCGCCGTCGCCATAGCCAATCAGATTGCTCCGGAGCACCTTGAAATCTGCGCGGATGACCCTTGGAGCCTGCTGCCCGAAATCCGCCATGCAGGAGCCGTATTTCTGGGCTCTCATAGCCCCGAACCTGTGGGAGACTACTTTGCCGGCCCCAATCACGTGCTGCCCACCATGGGCACGGCGCGTTTCGCCTCGGCCCTTTCTGTGCAGACTTTCTGCAAAAAAACCAGTATTCTCGCCATGTCCCCCGCTTTTGTGCGGGAAAACGCGACGGCTGTCGCGAATCTGGCCCGCCTGGAAGGCCTGGAAGCCCACGCCCGCTCTGTGGAAGCACGTCTGGCCTGAAACTGCGCGACACTTGGAGAATATATGCAAGTTGTGGTAAAAACTGATATAAAATCCTATTCTTTGTATTCGCGCGGCAAGGTGCGCGACATCTATGCAGTTGACGACGACACTTTGCTGATTGTGACGACCGACCGCATGTCCGCCTTTGACGTGATCATGGGCGAGCCCATCCCTTACAAGGGGGTCATTCTGAATAAAATCACCCTGTTCTGGATGGATAAGTTTAAAAATATCGTTCCCAATCATTTGCTTGAAAGCGATGTCCACCGTTTTCCCGCGCCGCTCGCCCCCTACGCCGACATGCTGGAAGGCCGCGCCGTGCTTGTGCGCAGGGCGGAACCGCTGCCCGTGGAATGTATCGTGCGCGGCTACATCACAGGTTCCGGCTGGAATGACTATCAGGCGCACGGATGCCTGTGCGGGCACGAACTGCCGACCGGCCTGCGGGAATCCGACAAATTGTCGCCGGCGATTTTTACCCCTTCCACCAAAGCGGCGCTCGGCAAACACGATGAAAACATCTCCCGTGACGAGGCAGAGCGCCTGCTCGGCCTGGCGGCTGTCGGGGAGGTTGAAAAAATTTCCCTTGCCGTTTATGAAGCGGGTCGGGCCTATGCGGCCGAGCGCGACATTCTTGTGGCGGACACCAAGTTTGAATTCGGCATGATTGACGGCCGCCTGCATCTGATTGACGAGGTGCTGACGCCGGATTCTTCCCGCTTCTGGCCGGCGGCGGAATATAAACCCGGACAGGCGCAACCCAGCTTTGACAAACAGTATTTGCGCGACTGGCTGAAAAAGCAGCCCTGGGACATGAAGCCTCCGCCGCCCTCTCTGCCCGCCTGGGTGATTGAGGCCACGGCTGTCCGATACAGAGAGGCGTACGAGATACTGACCGGCGAAAAACTGCAGCGGCCGGATTTTCGCTGAAACGCTCCGACACGGAAACGGACGCCTTTTTCGCGCCGGGCATTATGCTGCTTTTTGCACCACAAGGAGAAATTATGCTGCTGGAAGGGAAAAAAGCCCTTGTCATGGGGCTTGCCAACAATAAAAGCATAGCTTGGGGCATTGCCTCCTGTTTCAAGGAACAGGGTGCTCGCCTGGCTTTCAATTATGTGGGGGAGGCCATCAAAAAACGGGTGGAACCCTTGAGTGAAGAGATCGGCGCGGAATTCATCTTTCCGTGCGACGTGTGCGACGACGCCCAGATTGATGCCGCAGCCGGGACCATTGAGGAAAAATGGGGCAATATCGACGTGCTCGTGCATTCTGTCGCCTTCGCCAACCGCGAGGATTTGACAGGGCCTTACCTGAACGTCTCGCGCGAGGGTTTCAGGCTGGCACTGGAAGTTTCCGCCTATTCCCTCACGGCTGTCTGCCGCGCCTTCGCCCCGCTGCTGCGCAAAGGGGCGTCCGTCATCACCATGACATACCACGGCTCCACCAAGATCATCCCCGGCTACAACGTCATGGGAGTCGCCAAGGCCGCGCTGGAATCGTCCGTGCGCTATCTCGCGCTGGATCTCGGCGAAAAGGGCGTGCGCGTGAACGCTATCAGCGCCGGCCCCATCAAAACCCTGGCGGCGTCCGCCGTGTCGGGTCTGAAAAACATCTTCGCCCGCGTGGAAGAATCCGCGCCCCTGCACCGCAACGTCACCACGACGGAAGTGGGGGGCCTTGCCGTATTTTTGGCTTCCGACCTGGCTGCGGCCGTTACCGGAGAAATCGTATACGCCGATTGCGGTTTCAGCCGATTGGGGATATAAATGGATTACGGCCTGCTGAATGCTCTCGGCATTACGCTGGCGGCCGTGTTCGGTCTGTGGGCCTTTTATGTCGCGGCCAGGAAATCCGGCCGCAAAAAGCGC
>JAISXC010000103.1 GCA_031270875.1 Desulfovibrio sp. | reverse complement strand
CGCGGGTTCCCTCGGCCGGACGGTGGAAGTCATCCAGCCCGGCGCCTATGGCCACAAAGCCGAAACCGATTCCGGACTTGCCGTAACGGCCCGTATAATAGGGTATGGCGGCCGCCGTGTTGAGTTTCCACAGACCGCTCCAGAGAATACGCAGAGATCCGGAGCCGCCGTCCTTGGCCAGATCCATCCAGCCCGTGCATTGCGGGGCAAAGTTGAGATAGCGGCAGTCCAGCCCCACAAGGCCGGCCGCCGTCAACTCCCTGGCCGGTTTTTTGTTTCTGGATTGCGCCTGGAATGTGGGGACATTTTGAATAAAATCCCGGTAAGGCAGGCCGCTGGCTTTCCATTCATCGTGAATGCGGTCTTCCAGCCAGGGAATCTGCGGCTCGCCCGTCTCCGCGTCAAAGCCTACGATGGAATGGTGCCTGGGGTGGACAATGCTCTTGCCCTTGTAATCCCATATGAAAGCGTAGTTGCCGGCAAAAGCGTCAGGAATTCCGGTATAGCGGTCATCCGTGGGGATGGGGTGAGCCATGAACTCCATGAGATGATCGTGGTTCAGGGCCAGAGTGACATAACCGATCCTCCTGCCGTTCTGTTCCACGGGCATGCCCCAGCGCACGATACCTTTGAAGCGCCTGCCGTGGGGGTTTTCCTTGCCCGCGTAGGCCGCCTTTTCCGGCTCGTAGGGCACGCCGCGCCTGGCCGCATTGGCGGGCGTGTACATACCGATGATGGGAGTTCCCACATATTCGCCGGTGACTTCGGAAACGTAAATCTCTCCGGGTTCGAGTTTTTTGAATTCCTCAAAATACGTCTCGGCCCTGACAAAAGTGTTGCGGCGCAGAGAGACATCCTTCAGATCCTTGTCCATAAAATCGGACGTGACGACTTTGATGCGCTCCTGCCCGTTGAGATCCACAAAGGCAATCTCGTGGTACAGCGGTTTGTCTTCGTAAACAAAAGGGTCCGGAGGGCGGTAGCGGAAAGAATGGTTGTTTTCCTCAAGACTGGAGGTGTTCATGGTCGGCGTCGGCAGCCCCGTTTCGCGCCACGCGCTGCCGTCCGGCGTCAGCTCCCATTGGCCCTGTTTGACGATCCTGCCTGTTTTGTTCTCCACAAAGCTGCGGTATATCTGCTCATCAGGACGAATGGAGGCAAGAAAACGGATGTCCGCGTCCCGGCCATAAAGAAAATTGGCCACAGCCAAAGCATAGTCCGTGCTTGTGCGCTCGATCTCGTGCGTGGCGCGATCGTCCAGAGCCTTGACGGCGTCGTCCACGGCGATGTCGCCTGTTTGCGCGAGGGATTCAATGGCCTTTGAGGCAATTTCGGCGGTCCGAACCTTGAGATCCTCTCCCAGTCTCCAGGACTGCGACCAGGCGACCAGAGCCAGCAAGACCAACGGAATCACCTTGATGGCGATAAATATCAGAATCAGCTTTGCCCTGAGGCCAAAGCCCATTTTTGCAAAGAGCTGCTCCATTTTTATGCGAAATGGAGAAACAGTTCTGGCCATCGGCTTCCAATCCTACAGTTGACCGTTCGTGCAATTCTGAAAGCGGGCGAACTTGGGCACAGACAGCTATAGTTTGACGCCTGTTAGCACGCCCTGCGGATATTTTCAACAATTTTTTGACCCATGGCGACGCAACCAAGCAATGTTTTCTTCGTTTCCATGATATCGGCGGTGCGATATCCATCGGCCAGCGCGGAGCGCACTGCTTTCTCCACCAGATCGGCGGCCTCGGGCATGCCAAGCCCCAGGCGCAGCAACATGGCACCCGAAAGAATTGCGGCAAGAGGATTGGCCTTGTCCTGCCCGGCAATGTCCGGCGCGGAGCCGTGGACTGGTTCAAACAGTCCCGGCCCCGAAGCGCCCACGGATGCCGAGGGCAGCATGCCCAGGGAACCTGTGATGGCTGCCGCCTCGTCAGAGAGGATGTCCCCGAAAAGATTGCCCGTGAGGATGACGTCAAACTGCGAGGGGGCGCGCACAAGCTGCATGGCTGCATTGTCCACGTAGAGGTGGCTCAATCCCACATCGTCATAATTCCTGTGCACTTCAATAACCACTTCCCGCCACAGACGCGAGGTTTCCAGCACATTGCTTTTGTCCACGGAGCAGACCTTGCGGCGGCGCAGACGTGCCAGTTCAAAGGCTGTGCGGGCAATGCGGCGGATTTCCTCTTCTGTGTAAATCATGCTGTTGGCGCCCGTGCGCATTCCCCCGCGCGCACTGATGCCGCGCGGCTCGCCAAAATAGATACCGCCCGTGAGTTCGCGCACCACAACAAGATCAATACCCGCCGCCGCGGTTTCCGCCTTGAGCAGGCAGGCGCCCGCAAGCTCGGGCATGAGCAGGGCCGGACGCAGATTGGCATAGAGCCCGAGAGCTTTTCGTATGCCCAAAAGACCTTTTTCCGGTCTTTTGTCAGGGTCGGCGGCGTCCCATTTCGGACCACCCACGGCGCCGAGAAAAACCGCGTCGGCCTGGCGGCATTTTTCAACTGTTCGCCCGGGCAGCGGCTCGCCCGCAACGTCGATGGCCGCCCCACCGATGAGCGCCTTCTCAAAGGTCAGCTCATGGCCACAACGCGCGGCCGCTTCGGCGATGGCGGCAACACCCTGGGCAATTATTTCCGGACCTATGCCGTCGCCTTCCAGAAGGCAGATATGTTTTTTCATGTTTCTCCCGTTTGATTTATACTCCGGCCCGGGCTTTTCCCAGCCGCCTGCTTACATGGCCCACAAGCCCGCCGGCGTTGAGAATTTCCGCCATGGATTCGGGCAGCGGCGGACAGACAATGTCAAAATTCCGCGTGAAGTCACGGATGCCCCCCTCACCGGGAACAATTTCCAACTCGTCGCCGTCCTGAATTTTTGCCGCGTCGTCTCCCGCCTCCATAAGCAGCAAACCCATATTGAAAGCGTTGCGGTAGAAAATTCGCGCAAAACTGTGAGCGACGACGACGGGGATGCCCGCTCCCAGAATGGCTATGGGCGCGTGCTCGCGCGAGGAACCGCACCCGAAATTGCGTCCGGCCACCAGAATGTCGCCTTTCCGCACACGCTTCACCCAGCCCGGTTCAAGGCCGGAGAAACAGTTTTTCCCAAGTTTGGCGGAGTCCGTGGTCACCAGAAAACGCGCCGGTATGATGGCGTCCGTGTCGATATTGTCACCCATTTTATGGGCTTTGCCCTTGTAATTCATGGCTGTTTCCTTTTTTCCAGCGTTGCGGAAATCGCGCCGGCAATTCCGGTTACAGCTGCGCCGGGCCGGCCACGCAGCCAGCCACGGCCGAAGCGGCCGCGACCACCGGACTCGCCAGGTAGACTTCCGAGGCGAGACTTCCCATGCGCCCCTTGAAATTGCGGTTGGTGGTGGCCACAGCCCGCTCCCCGTCGCCCAGTATGCCCATGTGCCCGCCAAGACAGGGGCCGCAGGTGCTGGGGCCCACAATACAGCCGGCGTCCATGAAAATCTCCAGCAATCCTTCCTGAAGGCACTGTTTCCAGATTGTCGGCGTGGAGGGCAGCACAATGCAGCGCACGTTCCTGTCCACCTTGCGGCCGCGCAACACACGGGCGGCATCGCGCATGTCGCTTATTCTGCCGTTGGTGCAGGAACCTATGACAACCTGCTGCACCGGCGTGTCGGGCACTGCGGAGACAGGCCTCACGTTGGAGGGCAAATGCGGGCAGGCCACCACGGGTTCCCTGCCGGTCACATCAAAGCTGACAATACGCTCATAGGGCGCACCCTCATCCCCCGCCAGGAAAAAGTCAAGACCCGGCCGGCCATGTTCGGCGCAATAGGCGCGGGTCCGCCCGTCCACCGGGAAAAGCCCCGCCTTGCCGCCGGCCTCTACGGCCATGTTGGCCATGGTAAGCCGGCCCTCCACCGGCAATTCGTCAATCACCGGACCACCGAATTCCAGGGCTCTGTACCGGGCGCCGTCCACGCCGATTTCGGCGATGAGCATGAGTATGAGATCCTTGGCCCGCAACCATTCCGGCATGGCTCCGGCATAGTTCACGCGTATGGCCGGCGGCACCTTGAGCCAGGTTTCCCCCAGGGCCATGCCCGCCGCGATGTCCGTTGACCCCATGCCCGTGGCGAAAGCGCCCACGCCGCCGTAAGTGCAGGTATGGCTGTCCGCGCCGATGACGAGATCGCCGGGGCCCACAAGACCCTGCTCCGGCAAAAGGGCATGCTCCACCCCGCAGGGGCCGCCCTCGTAGTAGTGGGTGATGCCTTGCTCTTTGGCGAAAGCGCGGCATGTAAGCACCTGATTGGCGGAATCAATGTCCTTCTGCGGGGTGAAATGATCCATCACGAGAACGATTTTATCCCTGTCGAACACCCTTTCCGCTTTCATCTCCCTGAAAGACTTTATGGCCAGCGGGGCTGTGATGTCGTTGGCCATCACAAGGGAAAGGCGGCACTGCACGATCTGGCCGTCGCGCTCCACGGTATCGTCGCTGTGCCTTTGTAAAATTTTTTGTGTCAGTGTTTTCGGCATATTTGCTCCTCGTTGCAAAACGGCTTTCAGCTCAGCAAATTTTTTTGTGCCTTTCCGTCTCCAGTTTTGCCAGAGAATTGAGGGCATTGACATACGCTCTGGCGCTTGCCACCAGTATGTCGGGGTGCGCGCCACGCCCTGTGGCGGTGCAGTCTCCCGCATTGAGGCGCACGGTCACCTCCCCCAGCGCGTCCGTGCCGCCGGTGATGGCGTTGATGGAATACTGTTCCAGCTCCGTCTCGCGTCCCACGATGTCGGCAATGACGTTGAACAGCGCGTCCACAGGTCCGGCGCCGAAGCCGGCGCCGCTTTTCTCCTGTCCGTCCACGTCCATGATGACGGCGGCCGTCGGCGGCACGCCTCCCGCGTCGGAACTCTGCACGCTCACATGCCGCAGACGGTAGCGATCCGGCATACGATAAATCTCTTCATGCACCAGGGCCATGAGATCGTCATCATGCAGCGTTTTTTTGCGGTCGGCGAGTTTTTTGACCGCCTCAAAAAGCACATTGAGTTCCGTCTCATCCAATTTGAAGCCCATGCTCTCAAACCTGCTGCGCACGGCGTTGCGGCCGGAATGCTTGCCGATGACAAGGCTGCTGCCCGCCCGTCCCACGGACTGCGGGGTCATGATCTCGTAAGTTTCGCGGTTTTTCAGCATGCCGTCCTGGTGCACGCCGGACTCGTGGGCAAAGGCATTTTCGCCCACAATGGCCTTGTGCCCCGGGATGGGCCTGCCGATGGTCATGGAGAGCATGCGGCAGGAAGGGTAAAGCTGCTCCGTGGCAATATTGTGCGTGAGACCATAGTAGTCCCGCCGCACGGAAAGTGCCATGGCCACTTCTTCAAGGGAGGCGTTGCCCGCCCGCTCGCCGATGCCGTTCAGGGTGACTTCCACCTGACGCGCGCCAACCCTGATCGCCGCAAGGGTGTTGGCGACACCGAGCCCCAGATCATCGTGACAATGGACGCTGAAAATGGCCCTGTCGCTTTGGGGGGTATTTTCAATGACGTAGCGCACAAGGGCGGCGAATTCCTCCGGCTGGGCATAGCCCACGGTATCGGGCAGGTTGATGACGCGCGCTCCGGCCTTGATGGCGGTTTCCACAGCACGGCAGAGAAAATCGCGTTCAGAGCGCGAGGCGTCCTCGGCGGAAAACTCCACGTTGTTCGTGTAGGAAACGCAGCGCCTTACACCGTCTTCAATCATTTTGATAACGTCTTCGGGGCGTTTGCGCAGTTTGTATTCCATGTGCAGGGGCGAGGTGGACAAAAAAACGTGGATGCGCGGATTTTCTCCCACCTTCACAGCTTCCCAGCAGCGATCAATATCTTCTTCAAGGCAGCGGGCGAGCCCGGCCACCTGCAGACCGCGGATCTTGGCGGCAATGGTGTTGACGGCCTCAAAATCTCCGGGACTGGAGGCGGGAAAGCCCGCCTCAACCACATCCACGCCAAGTTTTTCCATCTGCCTTGCAAGGGCGAGCTTTTCCTGCAGGTTCATGGTCGCGCCGGGCGACTGCTCCCCGTCGCGCAAGGTGGTGTCGAAAAAATACACGTGGTTTTGCATCTGCCTCGCGCCTCCTCAAAAGCAAAAAATACGCGCGCCGCCCCGGAATTCGTCCTGCGCCGCCTCAGAGCGCTAACTGTCCTGCGGCGTAAGAGCGCGCAAAAGTTGGCGGTTTCTGCGAGGCAGAATAACAAAGGTATAAGTCAGACCACCGGCGATGTAGGTGACGCACAACAAAAAGCCCATGATTTTGGGAGCCGAAATCACAAGCGCGAGAAGAACGATAAAAGTAAGCATGGAACGGATGGGGTGGGCACGCAGGAAGTCGTATTCCTTGAAGGAAAAATACCGGACGGAACTCACCATGACAAGCCCCAGGGCGACGGCCAGGGCAAAAACCGCATACGGCAGCCCCGCCAATGCAAAAGCGGGCAGATGCGCGGCGAAAAAGATGAAGCAGGAGACGGTGCATGCTGCGACCGGGATGGGCAGGCCTATGAAAAAACGCTTGCCCACGGCCGCGGTGCTTGCGTTGAAACGGGCAAGGCGCAGAGCGCCGCAGGCGGTATAAAAAAAAGCCGCCGCGATGCCCGTGCGCCCGAAATGCTGCAACTGCCACTGCCAGAGCAGCACCGCCGGAGCGATGCCGAAGGCCGCCAGATCCGCCAACGAATCATACTGGATGCCGAATTCGCTCGCCGTATTTGTGAGACGGGCTACCTTGCCGTCCAGGCCGTCCATCAGGGCGGCGAGAAGCAAACTCATGGCGGAGGTCTCATACTGCCCCTGCATGGCCCAGACCAAGGCCAGAAAGCCGAAAAACAGGCTCATGGTCGTGATCATGTTGGGCAGGAGATAAATGCCCTTTCCCGGTCGTTTTCTATCCATCGGTCTGTGCTTCAGTTTCTGCGCGCGATGGCGGTTTGCCCCCCGAAAACGTGTTCGCCGGGCTTTACGGCAGCAACATACCCGCGCGGCAGGTAAAGGTCAACTCGCGAGCCGAAGCGTATCACGCCGAAACGCTCCCCCCTGGCCAGATCGTCGCCCGCCTCCACGCGGCAGACAATACGCCTGGCGACAAGCCCGGCTATCTGCACCATAGTCCAGGAAAGCCCGTCGGCGTCGCGCAGCTTGTAGACGCAGCGCTCGTTGTCTTCAGACGCCTTGTCAAGGGAGGCATTGAAAAATTTTCCGGGCCGGTAGCGTATTTCCTCCACAATTCCGGCCACAGGGGCGCGGTTGACGTGCACGTTGAAGACATTCATAAAAATGCCGACGCAGAGCCTGGATTCTCCGTCCATGGGGTCCTGGCGTTCGATGATGTGCAGTATGCGCCCGTCAGCCGGGCTGACGGCCAATCCCGGCCCTTGGGGCACAACGCGCTCCGGATCGCGAAAAAAATGCAGACTGAAAGCGCAGACCGCCAAAAAAATCACGGCCGGAATTTCAAAGTCCGCAAGGGCGCAGACCTCAGAGGCAAGCGCCGCCAGCCCGATGCAGGGCCAGCCCTCGGGGGCGATGCCGATATTGGGCTTGTGCATTGTGACTCCTTACTGTGCTGTTTGACAATGATGACAGGCAATTTTGAGATTTATTTCTCCCCGGCGGCACTTTCAATCTTCCCGTCAAGGTTTTCCCCGTACAGACAAATGCGGTTTCGTCCGCTGTTTTTGGCGCGATAGAGCGCCCTGTCCGCCCGCTGCACCAACTCTCCGCAAGAAATGGGCTCATCCTTGCGGGCGACAGCCGCGCCGATGCTGATGGTGACATGGGGCGAAACAGTGGAGGAGGGGTGCGGCATCCGCAACGATTGCACCTTGTCCTTCATGCGTTTTGCCACAGCAAGAGCCTGCCCGGGAGTGACATTTTCCAGAATTACGGCGAATTCCTCGCCTCCGTAGCGAAAGAGCGCGTCAGAACTGCGGAAAAGCGTGGACTGCATTGCGGAAGCCAGCGCGGCAAGGCAGTCGTCGCCGGCCTTGTGCCCCAACGTGTCATTGTATTTTTTGAACAAATCCACGTCAATCATAAGTATGCCCATGGATTCGCCCCGATGCTCCCTCGCAAGGCGGTTGTCGAAATTGCGCCGGTTGGCGACGCCGGTAAGGGCGTCCTTCATGCTCATGTCCTCAAATTTTGTTTTCTCCTGGGCCAATTTGTCGGAATACTCCGCCAGATCAGACAGATAGCAGTCCAGCTTCGAGACCATGTCAAGCAGTTGCTGTAATTCGACAATACGCGCGGGCGGCAAAGCTCCGATTTTGTGACCGAGGTGTATCATGCGCAGTTTTTTCGCCGCCAGAGATATGGGGAGCAAAAGGCAGACGCGTAGCGCCAGAATGATGCCGGCCATAATGACGACAAACACGGCAACGGCCAGATAATAACTGTACTGTGCCAGAAGGGTCTCCTTTTTCAGGGTGGCGACGTTGTCCCGGATATTCTGAAACTCCGCGGCGGCGGCCTCGTCGGCCAGATAACGCAGATTCTCAGTCAAATTTCTCCAGATGATACGAACGAATTCATCAGCTTCACGTTTATTGTCAAAGGCCCGATGAAAAACCGCCAACTCCCGCTCGAAGCGTTGGCAATCGCCCTTGTCCGCGGTAGAGGCGCCGCCGCACAACGTCATGACCTCCCTGACAAAAGGTTGTGTGGACAACGCGCCCACGGCGGCGTCAAATTGCAAAGATTCCCGTATGTCGCGCCCACGGGAGCGCGCTATGTTGTCGCCAAATCTCTGCAGAGCCAGCATGGAGGTTTGCAGGTTGCGCGCCTCATCGCCAGCTCGTTCGCGCAGGGCAAAGAGCCGGCGCACCTTGGGGGAAGCCGTCCGGGAGAAAGCCCTCATTCCCGAAAAAGATTCAAAGGCCAGTTCTGGAATGATTGTCTGAAGTTTCACGTTCGCCAGACTCCACAGGGCCGGATCTTCCGACAGACAGAGAATGCCGAGTTGCTCCCGGACGACGTCGATATTGTC